>CAZECR010000011.1:24767-31475 GCA_964510495.1 uncultured Gammaproteobacteria bacterium | reverse complement strand
GTAAGCTGATATATTATTAAGTACCTTACATAATATACGTATATGCAACGCACGGAAATGATCACTTCATTTTTAGAAAACATGGCCCTTCTGAAACGTCTGATGCGCCCGAACAAACAAACCAAAAGCGCCCACCTTGGCATGACACCGGCTCAGATTGGGATTATGATTACATTGGCTCACGAAGGACCGAAAAGTATCAAAGAACTTTCCGAACTCCTCTGCATGTCGTCGAGTGCAGCGACGCAACTCGTGGACGGGCTTGTGCGTGCACGACTCTTGCAGCGCACTGAAGATGCCAAAGACCGACGTAAAATCTCGGTCACCCTTACTGCAACGGGCAAAAAGAAATTAGCCACCGCTCGTAAGACACACCTCAGCGCAATCACTACCCTTTTTAAACCCCTGACTGATACTGAAATTCACGAACTCTACCGTTTGCAACAAAAAATTATTTCCCATCTCGCTTAACTCTATGTCTCAACCCCCTAAAACCGAAAATCCAGCAAAAACCAAAGCCAATCTTTTTAGCCTTCTCAAAGGATATCGGGGACAAGTAACACTTTTAGTCGTGTTAGCGATAGCCGCTAACGCTATCAACTTGCTCATCCCCAAAATTACCGCGCACAGCATTGATGCGTATACTCGTGGTACCTATTCCCTCTCGAATACGCTCACTGAATTTATTTTGGCAGGCGTCGGCATTTTGGTTTTTACCGCACTGCAGAGCGTCGTGCAGACCTACGCATCCGAACGTGTTGCTCGCGACCTACGCGAAAAAACAGCCGCAAAAATTTCTCGTCAGAGTTACACCTATATTCAAACCGCTTCACCGAGCAAACTTCTCACCAATTTAACATCAGACATTGATTCGGTTAAATTGTTTGTGTCGATGGCGATCGTCTCTTTAGTCTCTTCTCTCTTTTTAATCATTGGGGCGAGCGTACTACTCTTACTGACTGACTGGAAACTAGCGCTCGTGGTACTCCTCATTATTCCGCTTATTGGCGGAACATTCTTTGTCGTCTTCAAACGGATTAGCGCGCTATTTAAAAAACGTCAAGAAATTATCGACTGGCTGAATAAAGTTATTAATGAAAGTATTCTTGGATCGGCAATTATCCGTGTACTCCACTCACAAGCTCGTGAACACGAAAAATTCCGTGCCGCTAATACTGATGCGCTCAATACTGGCTTTGGTATTTTAAAACTGTTCGCTTCGATGATTCCGATCATCACTTTTGTGGCTAACTTGGCCACGCTCGCGATCTTATTACTTGGTGGACACTTTGTTATTCAAGGGTCAATGACGCTGGGTAGTTTCGCTGCGTTCAATAGCTACATTGCCATTCTCATCTTCCCCATCATCATTATCGGCTTTATGAGCAATGTGATTGCCCAGGCCACCGCTTCGTATCAGCGTGTCAGTGAAGTGCTCGACGCCCCCGAAGAAGCAGCTGTCGGACAAAAAGGCGGTCCGCTCCACGGCACTATTGATGTTAGCGACGTTACACTTACTTTTGGTGAAAAACCAACACTTAAAGATGTGTCTTTTACTATCCAAAGCAAGAGTAAGACAGCGATCATCGGACCAACTGCTGCCGGCAAGACCCAGCTCTTGAACCTGCTGATCGGGTTACTACAGCCCACAAAAGGCATCATTACCTATGATGGCACCAACATTAATGACTATGAAAAAATCAATTTTCACAGCCAAGTTGGTTTCGTGTTTCAGGACAGTATCATGTTTAATCTCACCATTCGAGAAAATATTGGTTTTAGCACGACTGTTACGAATGAAGCCTTGCAAAAAGCTATCGACACCGCCGAACTGACCGACTTTATTAAAGAGCTACCTCAAGGACTCGACACTATTGTTTCAGAACGGGGTGCCAGTTTATCGGGCGGACAGAAGCAGCGCATCATGCTCGCTCGTGCCCTTGCCCTTGACCCAAAAATTTTGTTCCTCGACGATTTCACAGCGCGCGTTGATGACAATACCGAAAAACGTATCTTGAGTAATCTCGAAAAAAATTATCCAGATCTGACACTCATATCCGTTACCCAAAAAATTGCTTCAGTCGAACACTATGATCAAATCATTCTCCTTATGGAGGGTGAAATCCTGGGTAAAGGTACCCATGAGACCCTGATGGAATCCTGCCCCGAATACGTTCAAATTTATAATTCTCAGCGTAGCACCAACACCTATGAATTACACGCTTAATAAAACCAAAGAACAGCTGGGTACAAAAACCAGCACTTTGTCTCAACTCAAAAATCTCTGGCCGCTCTTGGCGCCAGAGAAAAAAAATCTGGCACTGGCCTCAGTCGCAATTATTATTAATTCCGGCATGAACTTGGCCGCACCAATCTTGATCGGACTAGCGATTGATAGATACATTGTCACTAAACAATTTTATGGCGTTGTTGTTTACTCGGCAATTTTACTCGCTATGTACCTGGTGAGCTTGGTTACAAGCTATCTGCAAACTATTACCATGGGCGGCGTTGGGCAGCGCACCCTTTTCAATTTGCGTCGGAATATATTTGATAAGCTCCAAATTTTGCCCGTTGCGTTTTTTAACCAAAATAAAGCTGGCGACCTTATTTCGCGCATCAACAATGACACGGATAAATTGAACCAATTTTTCTCGCAAGGACTCGTACAGTTTGTGGCTAGCTTCTTTATGATTATCGGTGCTGGCATTTTTGTCATTATCTTGAGCCCGCAGCTTGGTGCTGCTTCGCTCGCTCCTGCTGCCATTCTTATTATCTTTACTCAGGCAATTTCACCCTGGATTAAAAAGCAAAACGCTCTGAGCCTGAAGAGTATTGGCGGCCTGAGCGCTGAAATTCAAGAAAGTCTTAATAATTTTAAAGCGATCATCGCCTTTAACCGTCGTGATTATTTCCGTGAAAAATTCAACGAAGTAAATAATGATGCATATACCACTTCTGTTAAAGCCGGTATTGTAAACACGGTATTCCTGACTCCCCTCTACGGTTTCGCTTCAAACCTGGCGCAGCTCGTTGTTATCGCTTACGGTATTTACCTTATTACGATTGGTAACTTTACCCTCGGTCTGCTCATCAGTTTCCTCAGTTACCTGGTTCGCTTCTACGACCCGCTTCGCCAGATCGCACAGCTCTGGAGCAGCTTCCAAGTGGCGCTCGCTAGCTGGGATCGTATTGCGGACATCATGTCGCTCGACTCGGACATGCTACAGGTACCAAGCGAAAAAAATTCAGGCACACACGGGCTACTTGAATTCAAAAATGTTAAATTTGGTTATCCAGACGGCAAAGAAGTTTTGCACAATATTAACTTTATTCTTGAACCTGGTAAAACCTACGCACTTGTTGGTCCAACAGGTGGCGGTAAAACTACGACCGCTTCCCTCATGGCACGCCTGTATGACCCAACTGAAGGTATGGTCTTGCTGAGCGGAAGAGATATCCGGAGCTATGCCGACAGTGATCGTGTTAAAAAAATTGGTTTTATTCTTCAAGAACCATTCTTATTCAGCGGCACCGTGGGCGAAAATATTGTCTATGGAACTGAGAATGCCGAAGGCTATTCGAGTGAAAAATTATTAGCCACACTTACGGAAGCCGGACTTGATCATTTACTTGCTCGGTTTGACCAAGGACTTGATACCAAAGTTAAAAGTAGTGGCGATTCCCTGAGTCTTGGCCAGCGTCAATTGGTCGCCTTTATCCGAGCAGTCCTCCGCAAACCTGAACTCCTGATTCTCGACGAAGCAACGGCCAACATTGATACAGTCACCGAACAGCTTCTCGAAGAAGTGCTGAAAAAATTACCTACCACAACTACCCGCGTTATTATCGCCCACCGTCTTAACACAATTGAAAACGCTGACGAAATTTTCTTCGTTAATGGAGGCGAAGTAACCTTGGCCGGCTCACTTGACCACGCCGTAAACATGCTCATGCATGGCAAGCGAAAAAGTTAATCGGCATAAAAAAGACTGCGGCTTAAAGTCGCAGTCTTTTTAAATCTAAATTTATTCCGGCTTATGGCAGACAACTTCGATATTGTTGCCGTCGGCATCTAGCACAAATGCACCATAATACGTTGGGTGATATTCAGTGCGTAAACCTGGTTTACCGTTATCGGTTCCGCCCGCTTCTACAGCAGCAGCATGGAAAGCATCTACGAGGGCCCTTGAATCTACTCCAAGAGCGACGTGTACTTTGCCGATCGGTTCTCTCTGGCTAATCCATAAATCAGGTTTGCCGTTAGCACCTAAACCAGCAGTTTTCCATTCAGGCAAATCCATGAGCACACTGTAATTAAGCGGTGCCAAGGCTTTGGCATAAAATTCTTTGGATTTTTCGTAGTTACTCACGTTCAGCGATGTGTGATCGATCATACGCGTAGAAATTAAAAGTAAACTGAATAGCTATCTAACCATACTTAGAAATCACTGTAAAGATACTCAATTGAAAGAAATCCAAAAAATTGGTATGCTGCCTTATGCTATGTTCAAAAAAATTGCTTTCATTTCTATTCTTACTCTTGGGGCGGTAATGTCGACGCCACATTTTGTGCTTGCCGAAACAGATATTGCAGCCCAGCAAGCACAGCTCGAGCAAGATTTAGCGGTGGTACAAGCGCAAATCGATGCTCTTCAAGGCCAAATTGCCGTTACCAAAGGTGAAAAGAATACGTTAGCAAATAAATTAAAACAGCTGCAGCAAGAGCAATCAACACTTAAACTACAGATAAAAGCAGCAGCGCTTGAATTAACCCAAGTACAACAGCAGCTAGCAACAACCGAGAAAAAAATAACTTCTAATATCGCGCAACAAGAACGACTCAAAGTTCAGATCGGCGAATTACTTCGCCTCGTCAACAAGCAAGACCGTGAATTACCCATTTTTAAACTAGCACGGACTGGCGGCTGGAGCGATGCATTTATTGAAACCGTTAATTACCAAACCCTTCTTAAGAACGTAGCAATTGTGACCAATGAAACAAAAAAACTAGCCGGCGAACTTTCAGAACAAAAAAATACGTATAGCGAACAAGAAGATGATGCGGCGCACATCCTCAGCGTTACCAAAATGCAGCAAGGCGCGCTGACAGAAAAAGTTTCTGAGCAAAATAGTCTTTTAAAGCAAACCCAGGGCAAAGAAGCAGATTACCAAAAATTACTCGTCGATAACCAAAAACAAGCTGCAGCGATTAAAAGCCGCATGTACGAGCTTCTTGGTGGGGGCAAACAAATTGATTTTGGTGAAGCAGTCACTATCGCCAAATGGGTTAGCAGCCAGATAAGCGGCGTTGAACCGGCCTTTCTCCTGGCGATTTTGACCCAGGAATCATCGCTCGGTAAAAATGTTGGCACCTGCAACCGCCTCAACGACCCGCCAGAAAAAAGCTGGAAAGTAATCATGAAACCCAGTCGCGATCAAGAGCCGTTTAAAACAATTACTACCGAACTCGGACGCAACATCGACATCACACCGGTCTCTTGTCCCATGAAAAATAAAGACGGAAGCCAGCTGGGCTGGGGCGGCGCTATGGGGCCGGCGCAGTTTATTCCTTCCACCTGGATTGGCTACAAAGACAAAGTAAGCAAAATTACTGGCAAGGCAGCTGACCCATGGGACATTCGCGACGCGTTCATTGCCGCAGGTTTACTTCTCAAAGCAAACGGCGCCAATGGTACGGACGATGGCTATTGGAAAGCGGCCATGCGCTACTTCTCGGGCGGAACAAATACAAAGTACCGTTTTTACGGTGACAACGTACTTAAAACTACCGAGAAATACCGCGATGATATTAAGGAACTGGGTCAATAAATAAAAACTCCTTGCACTGAGCAAGGAGTTTTTTGTAAGTTTACTTAGTAAACCATGCTTTCCGCCAAGCATTCATTGCTTCAATCTCGGTAGTTTGAGCAGCGATGATGTCAAAAGCTAAATTCCTGAGCTCTTCGCGACTTGTTTTCTCGAGGACCAGGTTTGCCATATCCACCGCCCCTTCGTGATGCACGATCATCTCATCAAGAAAGGCTTTATCAAAATCATCACCGATTTTTCCTTTAAGACCAACCGTCATATCTTCCATCATACCACTCATCGAATCATGGTTCATGTCCATCATAGCTGCTGGGTAAGACGCGGCCGGGACAGAGGCTTTATTTTCGCGCATTCCCCGCACACTGTACCCGAGTACAGCTCCAAGCACAATCATTACGAGACCTATAACGACTGTTTGATTTTTATTTTCCATAGAGAATATTTATATAACAAATAAAATTGCCCCGGCGACGATTAAAAGACCACCAACCACACTTTTGATCGTGAGCGCTTCACCCAAAAACAGCGCAGCGAGCACTATAATAAAAGCTACGCTCAGCCGATCAAGTGCCGCCACCCCGCCCGCCGGACCCATTTTGAGAGCGGCAAAATAGCATAGCCACGAGAGCGCTCCGGCAATGCCGGAAAGTGCGATGTAGCCAAGTGCTTTGTTATCAATAGTGCTTATTAATTTATATTTATGGAGAATAGCACTCACGATAACAAAAAAGATGGTCATGATAATTACCCGCAAAGTGGTCGCAAGTGTGGCATCAACATTCTTTAAGCCGAGCTTGCCAAAAACTGCCACGAGAGCCGCGAAAGCAGCGGATAAAAATCCAAGGACAATCCAGGACATATACTTTATTTCCAATA
>CAZECR010000011.1:21556-24667 GCA_964510495.1 uncultured Gammaproteobacteria bacterium | reverse complement strand
CTATTTAACAGAACGGGTAATAAGCGCGGCAATAACACTAACACTGCCGGTAAGAAGCGCTCCCCAGACTAGGTCAACAATAGTAAGTGCCAGGGGCCAGTTACGGAGCGTAGCCTGATTGGTCAGGTCATACGTTGCGTAGGCCACACTACCAAAGAACGCTCCCCACAAAAATAACTTCCCGAGACTCCATTCACCGACAATCCCTGGTAGGACAACAAAACAAATAATCCCACCGGCATAGACCAGATAAAAAATTCCCGCTGGCAACAAGCTCGGAGTCGCAGCCATGAGATTCCCCAAACGCGGAGCATAAAAACGCTTAGCCATAGCACCAAGCCAGGCCGCATCAAACGCGATCATGGGTATAAGGGTAGCAAAATAAGCAATGAGATTTGTTTTCATAAATATGAATTAGGGTATATGCTTTTAGTGTACACCCAGACACTTGAGAGGGAAAGATCTCCTTTAATGCCTAGCAAAAAAATGCTATACTAGCAGCAATACCATATGCTTCAAACAGAACACAAAATTTTACCACCGCCACCTCACTTTAAAAAGTTGCTAGGCCCTAGTTTTATTCTACTCGGGCTTGGCCTGGGGTCAGGCGAAATTATTCTCTGGCCCTACCTCGCTTCAAACTGGGGGCTTGGCATAGTTTGGGGTGCGCTCCTCGGCATCACCTTCCAATACTTTATTAACATGGAAATCGAGCGCTACAGTCTAGCGCGAGGTGAAAGTGTTTTTATTGGTCTTGCTCGCAGATGGAAATACGTCCCCTACTGGCTTATTTTTTCGACCTTACTCGGTTTTGGTTGGCCAGGCATTATTGCCTCATCCGCTTTTTTACTCTCCTCAATTTTTGGCGGTAACAGCACCATTATCGCTATCGCGCTCCTGCTCATAATTGGCTGTATACTCAGCTTTGGAAAATATATTTATTCGACGGTAGAGAAATTTTCACAAATAATTATTGGCATTGGCGTACCGTCAATACTTATCTTAACTACCTACTTAGCAAAACCACAAGATTGGTCAGCCTTAGCTCATGGCATAGTTGGGGCTGGAAACGGCTATTGGTTTTTACCCGCCGGAATTCCACTCGCCTCATTTCTAGCTGCTTTTGCTTTTAGCGGCGCGGCCGGCAACCTCAATCTTACGCAGTCAAGCTATATCCGTGAAAAAGGATATGGCATGGGTTATTACACCGAAAAAATTAAAGGACTTTTTACCGGGAGTAAACAACGTGTAAACTTAAATGGATTTGAATTTCATGAAACCCCTGAAAACGTTACTCTGTTTCGCGGTTGGTGGAAGGCGGTCAACCGTGAACATGCACTGGTTTTTTATCTGACCGGCGCTGTTACCATGCTTTTACTTCTTTTATTATCGTACACCACAACTTTTGGGCTCGAAGGTAATGCCCAAGGAATACGATTTGTAGTGAACGAGGCGCGCGTTATTGGCGAGCGTACGCTGCCAATCATCGGCACCCTTTTTGCATTCGTTATGGCGATCATGCTTTTTTCAACACAGTTTAGCGTGCTCGATTCTACCAGCAGGATTACTTCAGAAAATTATGCGGCTTTGGCTATAGAAAAAAATAAACTTTTTTCGATTTCCAAACTGTATTATATTTTTCTCTGGATTCAAATTTTCTTTGGCATTGCTGTTTTTTCTTTTGGTATTAAAGAACCCTTAACCCTCCTAACACTCAGCGCGGTAATTAATGCGGTCTGCATGTTTGTACACATTGGACTCGTCAACGTACTCAACTACCGCGAGCTGCCTCACGTACTACAGCCACATATTGTGCGCCGCAGCGTTATTATTATTGCCTTCCTATTTTTTGGAATATTCTCCAGCATCACTGTCTGGAATACAATTTTCTAAAACAAAACAATTAAAAAATCATCCTTGCGGGATGATTTTTTTATATTTTTTATTATCGAATCGCTTTAACAATAGCGATAAGCACAACAGCGCCGAGCAGTGCAACCAAAAAGCTGTAGAGGTTGAATCCGGTCACACCATACTTGCCGATGAAACTCATGATCCAGCCACCAAGCACAGCGCCGATGATACCGACAATGATATTTAAAAGCGGCCCTTGTGATCCATCCGTCTTCATAATGAGTGACGCGATCCACCCTACAATACCTCCGAAGATAATCCAAAGTATGATACCCATACAATAAAGATTAAGAATAAAACGCACTGTTGTTACAGTACATTTTAACTTTACTCTCCTCATTAAAAATGTACAGAAAGTTATCCACCGTTTACCATTTCCCACTCGCCCCACCACCGCCCGATGCGCCACCGCTAAACCCACCGAAACTACTGCCGCTTGAACTACTCGAACTAGATGAACTACCGCCAGAAGAAAAAGGACGGGACACATCGTCGTCATCGTCGCTCGGAGTGGAAGGAGATTTTTTCTTTTCAAGACTGCGGGATTTTTTCCAGATTCGTTGTAATAATTGAACTATTTTGTAGAACAGGAAAATAAATAAGATTCCAAACCCGCCAAAAAATACGAGCGCATACACAAAATCAAAACGACCTGGCTGCGGGCGGGGTACCAGCGGATTGTCCTCATTGATACGCGCAATAAGCGCATCAGTCACAGCATCAATTCCATTGTAAAAATTATTTTTTTGAAACGCTGGCTTCAGCGTGCCTTGAATAAGTTTGTTCGCCGTCGCGTCGGTAATTACTCCTTCAAGACCATAACCAACTTCGATACGCATGGTTCGATCTTCAGTCACAATCAAAAGCAGCACACCACTGTCTTTTCCTTTGACGCCAACACCCCATTCTTTAAAGAGCGCCGCAGCATACTCTTCAATTGGTTCCTCACCAGTAGTTTTAAGTGTTACAACCGCGATCTCGCTTGTAGTACTCGCGGTAAACTGAGTAAGCTTACTCTCAAGAGCATGCTGCTCTGCCGAAGTTAAGACATTGGCATAATCATTTATATAACCAGTTGGTTGCCCGGGAGAAGTATAGCTGTGAGCAGCAAAAGGAAAAAGACAGACGCCAAAGATAATCGCCCAAACATACTTGAGTAATCGATTCATTTTTTTCACTACCATAGAAAACTAAAAT
>CAZECR010000011.1:0-21456 GCA_964510495.1 uncultured Gammaproteobacteria bacterium | reverse complement strand
CCAAACATACTTGAGTAATCGATTCATTTTTTTCACTACCATAGAAAACTAAAATAGTAGACTAAAATTGATCAATATTTTTTTCAACAAAGTTCCAAACATGCTGAGCAACATTATTAGATTTTCCTTCGATTGGAAAATGGTGAAGATTGATAAACGGGACTCCATTACACTCAATAATCCCCCATTTTTGGGTAGCAGGGTCAGCCGCAATATCAGAAATGATAAAATCAAAGCCCAAGATAGGATCACCGACCACTCCAGCAGCTGCTTCAATAATACGCTTAGTTTCCGAATGCACCACATCAGTTACCTCTGCGCTGTACCCTCCATACGAAATACCAATTTTTTCAACAAGATCAATTGTTGTGCCTACGGGCAGAATAGTATCAAAAGTAAAACCCTGGCGTAGTAAAAATTCCTCGTGCTCACTTCCGAGCACTACATCATGCACGTTTGGATGCTTGTGCGCATTTTTTTCTACGACCAACTCACTAATAGAATGAACCCCGTTGCCGGTGACTCGCGGCGGATCCCCGCGCAGAACTCCTACGAGAGCACCTTCAATACAAGTACCTCGGTAGACACTTCCTACGAGATGCTCTTCCATAACAACCCAATAGCACAACTGTTTAGCGCTCTTAAAAGCTTTATACAAATCTTTTTCTTCAAAGATATTTGTAGTGGTATGACGACCTCTTGAACCGAGTCGCGGCTTAATGATAACGGGTTTTTCAAGTGTCTCAAACATTTTTTGAAGTGGCTTATAGCTCGAAAAAACTCCGCCGCGCGCAACCGGTATACCAGCTTTTTGCAACTTCTTTTTAAGAATTGCTTTATCATCCATCCACCATTCCGAGCCGCTCGGTGTATGCGGAAGGCGTGGAATACCCGAAAAATAAAGCTGTTTTTTGCCTATCACAACACCATACGTGTCGGTACTTTTTCCAGCAAATACCAAGTTATGGATCGGAATTCCTCTTTGCGCCGCTTCCGCCCACAACACTTTCCCCCGCAAACCAGGAATCTCATCCAGATCAGTATTTATTTTAAGCACACCAATTTTTTTAAAAAAAAGTATACCACCGGTAGTAAGCCACTCAAAGCCCCGGCTAAAAGCGCGGTTCACGAAGCTTTTACCCACAACTTGGTTCAGTGAATTGAGTGTAATAGTCAGTGATTCACTGAACCAGGCAAGCGCGTGAGGAGTGGGATTATTACCGCAAGCACGACATTTATTTGGCATAGAGGACCGGGGAAAACTTCGCAGGCACCGTCACCTGAGGAGTTGCATGAAAAAAAATTTTATAAAATTCGGGCATAAGCTGATCAATCGCCTCTCCCAGCGTGCAGGAGTGCAAAAGTGCTTTTAATCGTTTTGCAGTAGCGGCATCTTGATACAATAAAAAATCAAAACTTGTCGCGCCAACCATTCCGTTCGCTGTTTGTATATTTAAACAAGCAAAATCAACTGCTAAATAGTCTGTTTGAACATTCTGAGTAATAGTACTTTCTGATTCAGGGGCCTGCATAGTTTCAAGTAATTGTTTGTACCTTTTTTTCATATCTGCCAAATAACTTACCTGCAGAAACCCACCGCCACAGCGTAAACCATAATAAAACGATACCACGATGAAACAAAGCGCCATGCTGGGAATAAGCTCGTGGCGTATAAGTGCTTGCACCAATGCCTTGCTGGTTAATTCTACCATATACCGACCATCGCGCGACACGAGCGCACCACTTTTTCGCTCAAGAGATTTTCTTTCACCATCCTGAAGTGCCCAAAATAAAAAAGTGCCTTTCTTGTCGGAGCTAGAAAATGCTCCGACACAACCATCAAAAAATTGTTCAAAAGAATCGTGCCAGGCGGTATCAGTGAGCAACTGATCAAGCGGTGTACTTTGACCCAAATGATACCTCACTAATAGTTCGTTAACAATACTTTCTTGATCGAGAAAGAGACAGGCTGTTTTTTCTTGGCCAGCTATTTTTTTCCATAACCAATAATTGGTATAACTAATCTGCTCAGCAAAACTAGCAAACGACAGAGCTTGAGGTGGTGCAAAAAGAGTATTGATTATCTCGGTAAGAATGCCGATATCTTGTGAAGACATTTCAGGCGTTAGTATCATTTCGGAACGAAAAGCATCCAACTCTTTTTGGCGGTACCCCGGTAAACCATATACGGGATGATGACGATTGTGCAGTGTAAAGAACGACAGACGCCGCTCTTTTCCCGATCGCGTATGAAAAAAATGACCGCGGGGAAAAGAAGAATTATTAAGTGAAACACTGCCACAGGATAACGTAATAGCAACTGGCGTCCTTGTGGCCTCAAGAACTGCCAACCTACTCCATTGTCCGCTCAAAGAAAACGGATGGGTAAGAGGTCCGTGGTGATCACCAGTAGATACGGTGTAATGCGTGCGAAGTTCGTGCAAAACATCAGGTACTACACCTGGGTCGATCTGACGAACTTTATTACTAATAACATCGAGCAATTCTTCTTGCCGCACCACCGAAATCGCAGGCACAGTTCCCAAGCTCTCGAGTTGATATTCAAACAACGTCAAAGCACCCTTAGCAGCTAAAATTTTTTTTAAACCGGGCGCAGCTCCTAAAACACGTGAACGAAGTTCAACAAAATCCATAATAAACGAAATCTGAGTCTTGCTATAATAAAAATACCCTGTACACCAGGGTATTTTCAGCATGCGGAGAGGGAGGGATTCGAACCCTCGAGGGCGGTGAAGCCCTGCAGCTTTAGCAAAGCTGGACGATAGACCACTCTGACACCTCTCCTCTGGTTATTTTTTGGGTACACTGGTCTGCGGAGAGACTGGGATTCGAACCCAGGGAACTCTTGCGAGTTCGGCAGTTTAGTAAACTGCTGCTTTCAACCGCTCAGCCATCTCTCCCTGGTACCTGTTAATTTTGAGCTTTTATAGTGTAGCCAAACCGAAACCAAAAGTCAACAGACTTCCGTAATTACTTCTAAGCGGTAAAAGTGGCTGAAGAAATAGGTTCTTTAGCCACATTTTCATCATCTTTAGTCGCGTCCATTTTATGGACCGTGGGTATCCAAAAACCAAATTGGCTCCCCTTGCCAAGCCCTTCACTATGCGCCCAAATACGGCCGCCGTGAGTTTCTATAAATTTACGACAGACATATAAACCCAGACCAGTGCCCGTAACATTGATACCTTTAACATTTTCACCACGATAAAATTTCTGAAAAAAATTAGCCTCATCAACCTTATTAAAACCAAGTCCGTTATCATTAACAGTAACTGAGACACCTACTTCGTCTTGTTCAAGATTAACGACAATAGCACCCTTTGTACTATATTTAATTGCGTTATCGATAAAATTAAAGATAACATGGCGAACTTTTTCATCATCAAATGAAGGAACGATCGGCGTCTTGGGTGGAACCCATTTAATTTTAAGTCCTTTTTGTTCACCGCGATCACGAAGTTCTTCAACAGCACTTGTAACAACAGTCGCTATATTGGTTTCTTTAAAAGTAAATTTAGTGCGACCTTGCTCGATACGAGTAATATCTAAAAACTCATCGACTAATTTGGTAAGACGTGTATTACTATCATCCATATTATCAAGCGTATCCCTCATTTTTTTACCAACTTTACCATAACCCCCGTCTTTAATAAGCTCGATATACCCATTAATAATGGAAAGTGGCGTACGCAATTGGTGGGCTGCAATTGATAAAAAGTCTGTTTTTTGACGATCAAGTTCTTGAAGGCGAATGTTGGCCGACTCTAAAGACTTGGCTAATTCAGTAATTTTTTCTCGCTGCTTAACCTCGCTAATAACAGAACCAACCAATAGACTTCCAAAGATGAGAACCGCAACAATAACACCCAAACGCAAAATAAGTTCCAAATTATTCTCGACCTGGAAAAGTTCGATTGAGAGCAGCAAGATAAGCGCTACCACAAACAATTCTGTGACGAGCGCCTTCATATTCATGAGCTGAAGACGGGCAACGCCATAGCCAACGGCGAGCACCACAAAAAAGGTGAATACCGGACCGAGGTGAATATAATGATAATTATGAAAAAAAGGAGAAGGCAGTACAACATTAAAAAAACCGCCAAAAACAAGGAGGATCAAGATACCCGTAAATAAAACTTGCGATTGGCGGCGAAGCAACTCAGAGGCCGTCTTCAGACGTCTCCAAAAAAGTATAAGGCCTCCTGGATAAAAAAACAAAAATGGAATAACGAAGGTGTAGTAGCCAACAGGGTTAAGGTCAATAGTGCGCTCGCCATTTGGAAGCATAAGCGTATCGCGAACAATATATCCAGGAATGTACAAAAGTACCACGACCACAACCGTGGCGAGCACTACCCAAAAATGATGATAAAAACTAAAACTTCTTTTTTCTGGAAAAACGTGAACAAAATACCAAATAGTTACCGCAATTCCAATACCCGAAACATAGATGGAACGCATGAATACGCTCGCGTATTGAATAGGAACATTGCGGAAAAGAAATAAAAGGATCGACCAGGCAGTCAATGAAAACGCAAAAGCTGTAAACGAAAGATTGACGCGATTTTTAGGATCATTCACGAGAATAAAAATACTCATGATGAAGTTAAAAATTCCTAAAAAGAGCAAAAGATAATCTGGAAAAGAAAGTTGTGCAATAGAAAACATATTTTCTCCTAAAAAAGAAGAAGCCGGCGTGTGCTGCTACTCCTGAAGTGCTTGCGCACGTCAGTAGTATAGCACACACCGGCCCATGAGGACAGAGTGAGAAAAAGGCTAGAAGCCGAGGACAGCGTATCCGTCCATGCCGCCCATGCCAGCGCCTGCCTGGAGCAGGACCACGTGGTTGCCCTTCTGCAACCGCCCACAGCGCAGGCCGCTGTTGATGAGCTCGATCCCGCTTGCTGCGGTCAGGTTGCCGTAGAGATCCACGTTGGTCGGCACTCGGTCAAGCGGCAGGTCGAGCCGCCGGGCCGCATCGTGGATCTTTTTGAGGTTGGGCTGGTGAAGGATCCACTGGATGATGAGGTCGCGAGCAAACGGCTTGCCGAGGACCGGTGCGACGCACCGATCCCAGTCCTCCTGGAGCATGGTGAAGGCGTCTTCGATGTACTCGACGAACTTCTCCGCCACGTTCTTCGCCCGCATCAGGTAGACCTGGTGATGGGCATTCTCGGTGATCGAAGGCAGATCGGTACCGCCGGCCGGGTGGAAGACGAGATCAGCGGAGTGGCGACGAATACGCCCAGCGATAAGACCAGCAGAGCCGGCCTCTTCAACAGGAACCGCCCTGAAGATCAGGCAGCCGGCGCCGTCGGTGAAGAGCGCGGACATCCAGGCGTCTTTGTCATACTTCTTGGTGTACTCGCGGACGCGCTCGTACAGCTCGTCGTAGCCGACCACCGCCCCTTCGACGGTGTTGGAGATGACCACGACGACCGTGGCGTAGGGCTCGTCCTGGGTCATGAGCGCACGGACACGCTGGAGTGCGAAGACGAGGCCGGCACACCCGAGGTCGTGAAACTCGGGGTACACATGCGGGAGCCCCACCTCATCCATGATGAGGCCAGTGGCGGTGCCGACACGTGTGAAACTCGGGGTACAGGAGACGTGCACGAAGGCCGTCTTCTCGTTATCAATGTCCTTGGGGGCAATCTTGGCCTTGGCCATCGCCTCCTTGACGACCTTCACACAGCGCTCGTTGTCGGTCATACCGCCCTCTTCGCGGGTGCGGCGCCGACCGGTGACGGTGTTGATGTCGAGTGCAAGGCGGGTCATGCCCACCATATTGAAGACACCCTCAGGCGTGACGGGATTCCCGTCAGGACGCTGGGGCTTCAGGAAGCGGAGCATGTCAGCGACATCGACCGGCAAGGGCATCGTGAAAGCCGTACCGACCAGAATTGGCCGGACATTTTTGTTCATAGCCACCATGATCAGATTCCTGTTCTGAAGGCAGTGCCGATCAAGGCAGCCTTACGGTAAGTATCGCGTTTCCCCTCCCAAAAGGTGGAGGGGGTGTTGGAGCGTGTTACCATATGTAGATCCTCCTGGGCTGGGGTGGACGAGGCATTACCAGGACTCCCCACTCTGGGACTTGAGAGGGACAGGCTGTTTCCCTTTATTTTTTTCCTAAATTTTCTCAGAAAAAAAATAAAGGGAGCGCCTGCCCCATATAGTAATTTTTAAAGAACACAGCTAAAAATATAATAAATATTCTAGACATGGCCAGATATAGCCCTTTACCCTACCTTAAAAAGTAACTTTTGGCAAGAGTCCTTATCCCCGTGCGCCGACTAAACCCCACACCTTCGGAATACCGACAGTCCCCAGCGCGCGTGCACACTCGCTGAGCGTGCTTCCAGTCGTATATACATCATCGACTAAAACTATCCGCCCAGTTGGCGGCGGAGCATACGCAATAAATGCTCTTTCGAGATTATGCGCCCTGTCCTCTTTACCAAGTCTTGCTTGTTGCATGGTATTTTTAATTCTGACAAGCACGGCCTTTTCAACTCGGGCTGCATACCCAAGTGCAGTCAAACTTTCTGCCGCTTGAATAGCTAAAAGAAGCGACTGGTTAAAACCACGTTCTCGTTCCCGGCGCGGATGTAAAGGAACAGGCAACAGGACAATTTGTTCATCTTTACTGACCCACTCTAGAGTATGAGAAACAAAATAATCGTAAAATAATTTTTGCCAAACCTGAACAGAGTCCTTTGCTGACTGATATTTAAGCGCTTTGATAAGTTTGGCGGGCGGATCATCTTCTTTATAATTAAATAAAGCCGTAAGTCCTGCAATAGGTCCCACGGCTTCATTTCCAGTGTATACTGTTAAAAAAGAGTACTCCTTTTGGCAGCTCGCACACCACCACGAACCCTCCGTGGAACACGCGACGCAAAAACACGGAAACAAAAGTGAACTTAAAAACTTACCTACTTTCTTAAACGGCATAACCAAAACACTTCAGGGCGCGAATTAAAACTAGTTCTGCCAGACAAAATTACTTACGAGCCAAGCATCGCCTACTTTAACCATGCTAACGGTTATATTTTGCTGCGCACTACTGGACACTCCGTCTTTTAGCTGATTACGAACTGTTTTGAAAAAGAATTCAGCATTAGTCGTAGTCCATTTTTGGACATCCATAGTTGCTACCTGAGTAGTAACCCCAGTAAAAACGGTTGCTTTACCTGTAGTTTTTGGAGCAATTTTTTGCCAGAGTTCGGGTGTTACGAGCGAACGAACTTCTTCTACATTTTGGGACGCATTGTCAGTCGAATATGTTCCATAACGCTCAACAAAAATACGAGCTAATTGCTTGGCACCATTTTGCTCTGCTTCTTCCGTGGAACGCTCACGAACAGGCAGGCCAGCAGGAATTGTTGTAGGCTGTTGTCCGGTGATAAGAGATACATCTACTGGCGTTGTGCTGGTAGAAGTTGCAGCTGGATTTGTATTCGTTGGAGTATTTTTATTACGAGACCTAACAAAGAAAATTGCACCAATTATCAGACCAACCACAACAACTGCGGCGATACTGATGAAAATACGAGAACGGAGTGAAAGCATACAGTGAAATAATGAGTAATCTAGGGGAAACAAAATAATTAGGAACCGCTTTGTTGGTCAAATTCTTTTTTTGCTTTTTCAATATCCAGGAGCTGCTGGGGATTGGTGGTTACAATCTGATCTTCAGTATACGAAGCAACAACTTTGATAGCCGCATGTTTAAGACCAGCAAAGAAAATACCTTCCCCAATACCACTTTCAAGGAGGAGATACTTTTCACTATCAGTCAACAAGAAAATCTTCTGAATCAGGTCGATTGCCGCTGGAGATTGGCGCATCAGGAGTTGCAGCGACGAACTCGTAACAATTGCCTGACCATACTGTGATTTCAGGAAATCATTAACGTCCTGCGTAATTGTGGTGACACCCAAGAAATACTTACGACACCGCTTAACAAGCGCGTAAATAAATCGAGCACTATCTTCATGCTGCATAAGCCACCAGGCTTCATCAATCACCAGAATACGTTTCTTTCGCTCGCTGCGAACAACATTCCAGATGTAGTTAACAATAGCATAAATACCAAGTGGACGCAGTTCATCCTCAAGATCACGCACACTAAAAACAACCAGCTGATTCTTCATGTCTACATTCGTCGGCGAATTAAAAAGACCGCTAAATGTTCCTTCAGTAAACTTCTGAAGTTTTAAAATAAGCTGACTTGACCCCTCCATACCTTCCAAGATTTCTTGCAAGTCTTGCATGATCGGTGGTTGGACTGTATTGAGGTCGGCTTCAGCCGTAATATCTTTCTTGGCATACGTTTCAATAAGCGCCCGGTCTACAATCGAATCTTCTTCAGTTGTCACGCCACCAAGCATGATGCGCAAGAGTCCTTTTACTGTAATAACGGCGCCGCGAATAATATCTTCGGTCGAAAAATCTTTACCGGTTGGACGAGGTAAATCGAATGGATTAATTTTACTTTCACTCGAGAGCGAAATGTTAATATATGTACCCCCTACCGCATCCGACAAGTGCTTATATTCCATTTCCGGGTCAATAATAATCACGTCGACCCCCATCATGAGACTACGCAAAATTTCAAGCTTAATTGCATAACTTTTACCAGCACCCGACGTAGCAAACACCACCATGTTGGCATTTTGAAGCGAAAACCGATCAAATAAAATAAGGCTATTATTGTGACGATTAATTCCGTAAAGAATACCATCATCACTCGTCAGTTCGGCCGAAATAAACGGAAATGAAGCAGCAATTGGCGACGAATTCATGTTGAATGCAATCATGAGCTCGTCGTTACAGAGGGGCAGTGTAGAATTAAAACCTTGTTCACCTTGAAACAATACTTTGCGACTACTAATAAGCTTTGCTCCAAAGATACCTTCGATATCTTCAGAAATTTGATCAAGTTTTTCTTTGGTTTCAGCGTATACGGTGACGTAAAAAGCAAATTGAAAAAAATGTTCAACACCTTGCGTTAAATTGTCGCGAAGCTGTTCTACGTCACGAAGCGCTGTCTCGCGCAGGGGGTCGCGAGGAGCTCCTTTGTCTGCATCAGCGTTAATTTGAGCTTCCAAAGCACCCACTTTGTTCTTAAGCTGTTTTAAAATAATTTCAGCCTTAACCGGATAAAAGAACATGCTAATATCCATCGTGATCGACAAATTAATTACCGGGGAGCTCCAACCGATCGAAATATAGCGCGGGTACGAAACAATAAAAATAGTGCGACAAAAAACAGTTCCAAGCTGTAAAAAATTAGTTTCGACATTAAAAGCGGCAGGAGCAATCAGGTCGCGAATAGACACGACACCTTCGCGATAGATGCGCTCTTCTTCAAGGGTAATGAGCTCATCTTGCTCCTTTTTCTTGAGCACAGTTTCCTCGCTGACCATTTTTTTCTTGGCCAATGACTCACTGTCTTTATTGTTTAAAATCGATGGTTTAAAAGCCATACAAATACAAAATACTTAAACTCCTTCTTCTACCTGCAAATCACCAAGTGAAGGCAGGTGTTCGGTGAGGGCAATGTCCGGATTATAGGTCGAGTAATACAATTCGATCAATGCCTGGGTGTCGAGCCGAACTACGGTGAGCCCCATACTTGAAAGCCCGGACTCAATCTGGCGCACCCGCATATCAAGATCATATTTACGCTTCATAAACTTCTCGCCTTTCAAATGGACCGCACTAGCAGGATTAAATATTTCACCCACCCGTGCAAAGAAACTTTTCTGACGATTAGAAACCGGGTCATACGGAACAATTACAAAAAACTGCTTACTCATAATTTCGCCGAGACTAATGAGCTCCGTCACAAACGAACGGTAATCAGCAATTTGGGCGCGCAGAAGCTCGTTGGTTTGAACACGTTCTTTTTCAAGCAATTTATCAAGATATGGTTTAATATACAGTTTGCGAGATTGAATCAAAACTTGAAGCGGGTACTCTAAGGAATTTAAAAAAGAAACGTACGAAGAAATAATAGCATTTTGCTCATCTTCATTTTTGAGCGCAAAGTTAATACTTGATACTAATAAAACCGACCGGAGCGTTCCGTCTTTCATGACAACCGTGTCATTTTTAATTTCACCGATCAGCAAGTGCAGCTGGGTCGGCGCGGTCTTTTTTTTGTTTTTGGCTGCTTGTTTATTTTTCATACGTGCTTATTCTGCGTTATAGTAGCCACCTGTATTAACGAGGAGCGAAAGATTGCGAATACGCATAGCCGGGACTTTTTTGGCGTGCGCTTCCTCAGCAAGCTCAGCTGCTGGAGCCATTTTGCGTAAGTCATTTAATTCACCAGTGGTGTAGGTTTTATCCCAGATACGACGACTCGGACGTTTGATAGTTTGGAAAACATTGAGTAAAAAATAATGGAAAGACTGTCCGTTAATTTTAACAAAAGCTAAAATAAGAGCGAGCCCGCCGATCAGCGCCAGAGCAACAACAAAGAGCGCTGTATCCGCTAATTTGAAGATGATGAATAGCAAAAGACCTGCTACGAGAAGAATAATAAACTGACGGGTAGTCACCGGCCCAAAAATTTTGTCTTCAACATCAATAAATTGTGGAACAGTAAATTGATTCATTTTGAAATAATTATAACAGTTCCTTTTCCATAGCTACTAACGCTTCTATTTCGGCTACCTGGATTCTTTTTTTATCACTTAGCACAGCACTGAGCGGCCTGTGCTCACTTAAACCTTGAGTTACTGCTTCAATGTACGCCAGATACAATGGTGAATTTTTCCAGGTTTCGATGGCTCGCAGATATAAAACAATTGATTCTTCCTGAATATGCTTGAATTTTTCGTGGAGTTCGTGCGCTGCCTCGATCGGGTTATTCGACAAACGACGAAAATCAGTTAGCGAAAACTGCTGCAGCTCTTCAATAGGTCCGACTTCAAGGCTAACAGCCGCAACATCGCGAACTAATGGTTTTGCTTCAGGAGTGCCCGATAAGGAAAGCGGGCTCGTTGGAGCAGCGGGCCTAACAGGCATTGCCATAGGCGAAACGAGCTCTTCTCGCGGTGATTGATTTTTAGGCTTGATAAGGTCATGTATCTCAAGCGGGCTACTCGTTGCCGCAGCAAGGAGGGCAGAAAATTCTTTAGAGGGCATTTTTTTAGCCGGAGCTGGTGTAGCAGCGATGGGCGCTACGGGCATAGACGGAACCACAGACGCTGCAGACACTTTTTTAACAGCTTCGTGTTTAAAAGCATTAAATGGAGTCTGTGTTGCCGGAAAAGTATGTTGTACGATAGCGGGCTCACGATTTTTTTGAAAAACAGTAGTCGGCTGATCTATTTCAAGGTCTGGTACGGTAGTTTTCTTCTCAGTAATTTTAAAGGTAACAGCGCTTGCGGGAGTAATAACATGTTTAGTCGTATCCGCTTGACGGAGTACTTCATTTTTTTGATCAACCGAAAGACCGAGACCTCCCTCTCCAATTTTGCGAACAAGGGCATTTTCCGTATCAGTACGAGTACGAATATCCTTTAAATACAGCTGCAAAACACTGCGCAAGCGATTTTGATTATCCGGCCCAACCATTGTACCAACCTGCTTCATGATTGTTTCGACGTCAGCTGCCCTACCGTCACTCGCGAGTGGCAAAGCTGGTGTTGCAGGTGGCTGCGGTGCTACAGTCACTTTTTTTTTAAGTTCGTTAAATTCAGCCAGTGTTATTCTGACTACAGTTCCATCGGCCTTTTTGACCGCCACCATCGGTTGTCCTCCAGCTGCTGCCATACTATGAATTTAGAAGGTCCTCATTCCAATGAAATTTTCCGTCAGCTTCATTATAGTAATACAAATCCAGAATCATGGCGTCATTATATTCTTCCGCATACGAAGCGAGTTTGTTTAAAACCCCTTCGGTATCCACAAATTGACCTGACTTATCCTTTGGAAAATCGGCTTCGAGCGTGGCTTTAATTTGAGCGTGCGTTAATTTTATTCCTGAATCGGTTACTGTTTCGTCTTCAGCAGGTTCGTCCTCTTCTGCTTCTGTAGTATCTGCCGTTACTAATTGGGTAGGGGCTCTTTGTTTTCCTTCAAGCTCAGGATTCATAAACGCATCCACGACATACGCTATATTTTCCGGCTTAACACCCAAAAAGAAATTAATTACGTCCATAAGCTTGGTCGCTGCATCTTCCGGGTTTACACCAATAACAGCGTCGTAAATTGAATCGTTTTTTGGTAGCAGCATCGTTTCAGTTTTTGAAAACAAGTTAGCCCATTCAAGGGATGTGGCTGTGGGACGGTTGGCCAACTTTACCTCCTCGCACAACTCCTTAAGCGTCACCTGTTTGCCCTGCCATACACCAACAATTACACTCGAATTAAAAAAGGCATTTTGCACTCTTGTGTAAAAGCTTTGCATTGCATCAATTTCTATTGTTTCATCGTCTAGATAGAAAAATAATGTTGACAAAACATCAAAACCCAAGAGAATTGCCATTGGCACTTGACGACCATACGCAATGTCAACAAAATCATCATGTGATGCCTTGTTAATTTTTCGCCAAAATATTTCCGTATACCAACGGAAATAATCATGGCGCCACATATAATCTTGACCGGTATTCGAAGTGTGAAAAAACGTTTCTAAAGACGCAAACAACGCATCACGATCCACTTGTGAACTCAAAAGCGTTCGGAATTCATCTTCCAAAATTTTGAACTGCTCAGCTGAGAGCTTTTGAGGTTGTAAAAACAAACTATTCATATGCTACTTTTTTGTCGGTCGAGAAGGTTTTTCTCGAGCTATTCTTTCAAACTTATTTAAGATTGCTGTCTCTTTTACGCCAACGGCTTTGAGCCTGGCTAGCAGACTCTGAGTTAATTCTAAGTGGGCTTTAAAACCATCTTCTTTCATAGTTCCTTCCATGGCCTTTAAAGCCTCCATATAACCGTCTGCATTAGCAGGAGTTACCTTGGCGCTATTCCAATCAGAATAGACGGCTTTATCCATACTAGATACCGAACGCGAGTCTTTACCGCGATAAAATTCAGAAATTGCAATTTGACCACGCTGACCAAACCCATTTAGATGGCCGTCGGCATCCATATTACCCATTGAAGCAACTTTATCAACCTTACTGGCGTGTGATGCCCAATAAGCAGCCGAACCAGCGTCGTCAGGTGCTTTTGTCTTCCAATTTAAAACCAACTTACCTTTAACTATTTTATTATCGATCAAGTCAATACCCGCAAAATCACCTTGGCCGGCAGCATCTTTATAAGCTTGATTCAATGCGCGCAAAGCCGCTTGTTTACTGTCTTCATCCCTAAATGAATCATTCCACTTCTGGATAGCGGCCGGCTCTTCACCCTCACGTACATACTCACCTAACTGACGAGTAAGCTCTGCTCGCAAACGATTTTTTTCGTCAACTCCATGCTCCTCATCTAGGAAATCGGTTTTTTTAAGAGAAGCGAGGCGACCTGAGCGTGACGCTTCGGCGCTATCTTTAACATTTTCTATGGTTAATGCAATTTTTTGTTGTTGTAATTTCTTTCTTTGTGCTTCGAGCAGCTTCTTTGCTTCAGGAGTCTTACCTTCTTCAGGTTTTATATCAGCAATTTTACTCATCAATATTTCTTCCTGAGCCATGCGTTCATCATGATTCAAATTGTGGTATAGTTCACTATTTTTCTTTAATGTCTCAACACCGGCAGCTTTTCGAATAGCTTCTGCGCGCAAAAATTCTCCTTTATTCTCATACTCACTAGCCTGAGCCTCAGCTACAGAATTACGCTTAAGCAGCTCTTCTTCTTCACGAAGAATGGCATATTTTGCCTCAGTTTCAAAGACAGCATGCTCACGCTCACCATAGCTCGTATGCTTACCTGTTTTAGCAAGCACCTCATGATCATTTTGAAGCTTCGCTTTTCTTCCCTCCGCATACTTTAATTCCTTTTTTTCATGACTCAATTCTTCTGCCAAATGAGCATCGATACCAGTCGAGAGCTTTGCCATACCTCCCCACGATTTACTGGTACTATATGACTCTTCAACTACTTTATGTTGATTTTCAGCCGCTTTCTCCCAATCTTCGGCACGTTTTGCTTTGCGTCCGCCTGTTTCAATCATCATTGCTCCTAGTTTTCCAAAAATACCATAATCTTTTTCCAAACTTGCAGCTTTTTTGTTTCGTTCCTCATCAAGCTTTCCCATTACAACACCTGCTGCACCTTTAATAGATTTACCGAGGTTAACCCAATTATTACCACCCACTAATGGAGCATTCATGGCTGCCCACTTTGCAGCCGGAGCAACTACATTGGAACCAGTCCATTTTGCGGCATTAAGACCACTGGCATAGCCAAATACTTTCTTGCCAAAATCAAGACCACCGCTAACAGCATCAGCCCCATAACCACCAAGTTCGCTGGCTGCTTTCGCACCAACCATTAACATGCCAATCGCGATGGCAAAACTGGCCATTTTTGACCAGGTCATGATAAATGAAATACCGGCCGATTGAGCAGCGCCGGCTACTCCTGACCCTGCAGTGACATCTTGATCGATTCTATTTGGCGCTGTTGAATGATTCGCAATATCACTACTAATGTCTCCACTACCAAGCGTTACGAACGAAAGCCAAATAAAAAATAGCAAAACTGGTCCCGTGATAACATTGGACGTAAACTGACTCCACCACTTGCTAGAAAAAGATTGTGTTGCAGGTAAGATGCTAAGGACAAAAGCCAAAGGAGAAAGCACAATGAGCACCCATAGCACTACCATGCGCTGAATGAGCATGTACAAAAAAGTAAGCATTACCCCCATGACCATGGCTGCAAAAGTAATACCACCCACTGCAGCAATAAATTGAGCTGAGGCAGTAAATTTGTCGGGCGTAACCCCATCGGCCAGTTCTAAAATTTTGTTGAGTTGAAACGCATTGATAAGGTTGCCGCCGGCAGTAGCGGCAATGCCGTTTACAAACGTGGTCATGACAATCTGGGCAAGATCGATGATAACACCACAAATTGTACGACTAAAATTAACAATGATAGCAGTGAAAACAAATTTACCCAGCAATTTTTTCCATTCGTAACTTTCGCTACCAAGAATAGTACCAAACGCAATGACTAAAAGTATGACTACAAAGCCCATGTTAGTGAAGTCACGGACCATTACCCACCCAACATTTACCGCGGTGGAATCAAGATACCCATTATACCCCGCAAGCGTAATAATAAACGTTAAAATAAATATCGTAAGCTTGATAAATAAGCCGGCGATAGCCAAGATAACGGTAGCGAATAAACCGAGCCAAAAATCAACTGATATTATGCCTGCAGCACCAGCAGTTTGAGCTAAAGCGGGTGGAGCAAAAATTGAAACAGCTACTCCACCAACGAACAAAACAAGCAAAAAAATTCCAATCCATTTACGGCGGAGGCGAAGGAATGAACCGAGCGCCTGAAGTTTAGAAGCGACGTTCGCGAACACAAGAAAAATTATAAATCAAAACTGAACGTAGTATAGCACATTTTTTGAGGTGCAACAATGTATGGGGATAAGCAGAAAATATTTAAATTAAAAAACATTCTAGCAAGGTAGAATGTTTTTTAGAAGAAGCTTATCCAGGCGCTACCAGTAGTTCCAAAACCTTAGAACGACTGGTAGTGGCTGCGCCTGGGCGAGCCGATGATGCAATTGCCTTGCACCTGGTGAATTGAGCGGCATAAGCTACTGCCGCTTGAAGACGAACGACGGACCCGCCAAGTTGTAGGAGGTCTGGCGAGGGGTGCCGAGGATGTAGTCGTAGCGCGGCGACGGGTTGGTCTTGTAGAGGAGCCCCCGGATGATGGCCTGCGCTGAGCCGACCAGCAGACGGGAGTCACCCGCCACATACAGATCGAATACCGGGCTGTTCGGCGGCAGGGTAACCCAGAAGCCGTTGTCGCTCCTGACCAGGTAGTAGACCTGATTGTCGCCCCCGACGCCCTCCGCGAGACGGGAGAGCTCGCTCAGGTCCGGCCGGGAGTAGAGCTGGATGCTCTCGAACTTCACGCTACCCCCGATGTTCGCGACCAGCTGTCCGATGTTCACCTCGCAGATCGGGTCGGCATTCGAGGTACGGATGTGCATGAGGAGCTGCTTGGCGCTCCCCACGACATCGCCACCCTTCACGTCGTCGATGATCATGAGCTGAGGGCTGCCCTCTGCACACGGGTCGCCACAGGCGCCCAGAGCGAAGAGAGCAGAAATGGCCAGAAGCAATCTTCTCTCGTGCATAATAAAGACTCCTTTTGTTGAGGTGCATACCCAAACTAGCTGAGTTACCTTTTTTTGTCAATTTCTAACTTTTACATTATCATGCTCAAAATGAGCTAAAAAATTAACTTATCCACAATGATTTATTGCTATAACTAGCTAAATATGTGATAGTAGCACTTGACAGATTTATAGAATTTCTAGCTAAAGTATAGTAGTTTAATTAGTTACGTTCTTTTTAAAACACTACTTAAGCATCTTCTTCCTAAATCTTGCCGAAGGCATATATAGTGCTCTTAGCAAGATGTAGGAAGATCATCTCCTGCATTGGTGTCCCCCGTGCCTTGGAGGTACAACATGACCGTGATCTGGAGGTCCGCACCCCCCATCATCGCCGCCATCCTCGCGCTCACCCTTTCCTTCGGCTGCAGCACGCCGGAGTTGGCCGACTGGGCACCGGAGTACGGTGAATTCACCAACCGGCGCCCGCCCGATTCCATCGATCCGACCGTGGGCAAGCTGGCCCCCGGTGACGATGGGATTATCCACCGTCTGCAGCCCTTGACCAAGGACGCTGAGGGCCCGCCGAACCCTGGCACGGGCTGCAACGACATCGTCCCTGAGCTCAACCGCGTTGGCAAGAACAGCTGGAAGTTCGGGTGGAACGACGATGGGAAGACCTGGCAGAACCAGCTGGTCTACCCGGCTCACTTCGTGTCCACTCGTCCTTCGGTGCAGGGATTCCACTGCATCGGCGTGATCCAGGATGACGGCGCCAACAACCTCGGCACCATCAACCTGATCCTCAGCTTCAACCAGCTGGGCGAGGCCTACTTGTCCAACGAAGGCGGGATCTTCCGCCCCGTCGGACGAGACGACGAGACGGGACTCACCCCGTCTGACCTAGGGTTCTTGTGGGGGCGGCATGCAGCTCCCTAGCACCGGTGGTCAAACCGCTGACCATCTCGAGCAGGCTCGTGCTTCGCACCTGACCTGCTCATTCTTTTAAAAAGAGAAAATACCGGTTCCCTTTTTACAGAAAATAAAAATCCCCATTTTAGGGGATTTTTATTTTCAGTTGTTTTTAGTTATGGCTTGGTTGCCGGTAAGATAACGTCGTGACTAAATTTAACCCACGCTTTGTCAGTATTACACTCATTCAGGCCAGCTGGTTTGTTGTAACAACCTCCACCAGTTCGACACGTACCCGTACACCACCCCCAATTATCTTCAACACGTACTGCTGGTTTAAACCGACAGCAACCATTGGGGTACAGTTCTGGATTAGAACCACACTCATTAGACGGATAAATCTTGGCAGTTCTGGCGTCACACTGATAGACGTGATCAAATTGGAAGTATGAACTGTCGCATGTCTGATCAAGAATACGACCAAAACTTGGGGCAACTGTTGACGCCAGACAGATCGGGGCAACCGAGCAGTCATCGTCGGTACTACAGGTAGCCTCCGTGGTTCGCTTTACAATACAACGATTTACTCCCGAGTCCGTATCACACGTATTGCCAGCTCCACAATCGGCATTAGTTGTACAACTTTTATCTTGGAGTTCACTAACCTGACACTGTTTAGGCTTACCCGCTGCGACCTGTACACATGCTGCCGGAGCGAAACCGCGATGATTACGATACAGCCCGGAATAATCCGATGGAGTTGGTCGATCTCCCCAGTCAACTGAAATTTTTCGGAGCGGCATATGATTTGCATCTGCAAAGGCAAAGAACTTCAGAAAAACATGGCCTGTCTTACTTGTTATTTTTACATCACGATCCGATCGATCGTTAATTGTAACTCCAGGCTCTCTATTGTCTTCGATACATTGTTCCAGCGAATTACATTCACCGAGCGGAAATACAACCGGAGGTTTAACAGGATTTTCGGCAGTTTCCGTAATATCATAAGGCGAATCAGTTGATCTCCACACACGATCAGTTCCGGTGTTGGCGTAATTAAAGTAGTTAAGACCATACACACGAGCAAACAAACCGCTCAAGGAAGCCTCACCTTGGAAAATCTCTCTTCCTGAAGCAAGACTACTAGCCATGGTATACGTTTCGCCCATCGGGGTAGTTTGATAACAGAGTCCGTTCGGATTAGTTGCGGTCCTAGGACAAGCATAAGGCGAACCAACAGTGAAACCGTTTACCGCTGGATTGTTCTTGGAGATGGTATCGGCGAAAAATGTCGGACAAACAGTTTTGTTCATATCGGTACAGACGGTTTGAACCCCAAACGGCGACATAACAATCGGCGAAAGACTGGACGGTGGAGAAAATAAACCCATTTCTAAACTTCCAAACGGTGAAGTGAGCGTGTCGTACGTATACCCAAGAGTCGGTACTGTGTAATTAACATGATTGGCGCTTTTCCACAGACGATCTGTCCAAGGGGCAGTATCTCCCTTTAGAGGAGTCTGAGCGTAATGCAACGTAGCATCTTCTACATATGTACAAAGCTGCTTAAGTTTAAAGCTTACTTCGTAACGTATGTTACCGCCGCCACCAGAGTTATCACAATACGCAACTTCATAACCTATCAAAGTTCCTCCTGCTTCGGTATTGAACTTGAGATTAATAGCATGCCAATTACCTGAGCCTGAATTATCGTTTCGACCATTACACATCCCATACATCGCTCCATTAGGGCCTTTCAATTTAGCTGGATTATTGCGATTCCACAACTGTCCGTCACCGGAAAGAATTGCTTCGGATTCAAAACCACTTGTTTTGAACGGATTGCCATGCATATAGTCACAGCCACCATCTTTTGACTCACAGAAGTCACCTTTTTCATCAACATACCGACCGTTGTTCGCAGCATCACCATTATCGCCATTATTACTACCATAGAGGAGCAAGAACTCATTACTATTATGACGGTATTTACCGGTAACAGCATAGCCATTGGCAACTCCATTCTGTGGATTTTGAAGTCGGTTTAATTTGTAACTTGCTTGCAAGCCATCAGGGTTTGCACCATTAGGTGTAGGATCATTCGGCCAAATAGAAAACCAACTACCTGCCGCAGGATCCTCATTGTCGCCACTAATAACTTTGAGATCTATTCTTTCAATATCTTCTTTGGTGAACTTCTTTTCTTGATCAGTAGCGGCAATAAAATCACGAACAAAGTATCCGCTCGTTGAACCATTGTCATAATTAAAATTTGCACTACCTGGAGCCTTAAACGTGTCGTCAGTACCAAAGCGCAAATTAGAATTTACTACTACTGTTGGCTTGCCGTCCACGAGCGGCGCACCGCCTGCAACCGAAGCCTGGGTACAGAAGTAGCGTCCGCTATTAGCAGGAGGGTTATATCCGGCCTCTGGGTACAAGTTATTGACGTCAACTGAACCAACCAGGCTGTCTACCGGAAGCCAACTAAGACATGGATGTTTTGTAGGGTCACCATTAATAATACGAGACAAATCTTGTTCCAAACAGAAGCCTTTCCAACCGAGCAGGTTGTAGCTGCGTTTTTGCTTCAAGCAAACACCGTCGGTAATTTTATTGCTCATAGCATCAAGAACAGCAGTCGCAACCCCATTGGTTACTTTTGTCTTGTAACAATCATCGTCAACCTCACATTTAAATCCGTCGCGCCCACCGCCTTGACAAATCCCCCCAGGAACAACACCGGCGTTGGTGTCACCAACACGATCAGCAGCATTTACTGAGCCGTTTGGGTTACTATAGTTCCAATATCTCGTTAATGTATCGGCAAAGTTAACCTTAGTATAGTCACATTCGCAAAGGTAGCCCTGGCTTCCATCTGAAGTAGGATTTTTTGTTTCCTGGCAGAAGTGGGCACTTGCAAAGAAAGAGTTCTTATCAGTCAGTGTTGTGTATGGGAATGGTGAATCTTTTTCTGGGAAAGCACGACAGGTTTGGCGGAGCGAATTAGTATTAAGATCAGAAGCTTTACCCGTAATATTCCTCATACAAACCCCGTTCAAACAGATTCCTGAATTACCATTTCCACAAACTGGATTGTTTGGGTCAACAACTTTACAGGCAACATCGTCTTTGGTTTTACCATCGGCGCAATTAACATTGCCACACGGCACTGTTTTGACCAAGCGCCAATCTGGCAAGCTGTTTTTAGTGCTAACATTAACCTGTGACAATTCTTCTGCAGGGAAAATTCCTGGAATTGAATAGCCTGAGAAATCCATGCCTTTCCAACTAACATCGCGATTTGTATACAGTTCAGCACTCAAGATTTGATTACTATATTCATAATCAGTATCAACCCAGTTTGCACAATTGGTTAAATCTCCCTGAGAAGGATTAGTGGGTGTCGCGTTACACCTACCGATATCATCACAAATATTTTTCCATTTATTTGTTTTGGTATCCCAAACACGGTGCGAAGAACGGCACTGCAGCCATTCACCACAAGTACGGTCGCGCTCTACTTTAATGAGAATATTGGTGTCATTTTGAGCAGCTCCTGTTGCAGCTACTGGTTGAACACCATTAATATTTTCAAGTTTATTGCCGGCAGCATAGGTGGCCGCACTCGACCAGAACTTGTTAGGGTTACTGGTTTCGTCAAAAAGAATACAGCCTTTCTTTTGATCGACCAAACCATCACAGTCGTCGCTTGAAACCTTTTGATTTTTTATATAGTAATACGCATGATTGTTATCGTTGGGATCAACAAACTCAGTACACTGATTTTGAGCAACTGGACATTCACCGACAAAATTTTGATACTTCGCACCGTCTCCGGATGACCACAGGCCATAGCTTGCGCCTTCTTGAATATAGGTCGGATAACACGGTTGACTACCAATATTTTGACAGGTTGCCGTGCCACCACAATCAGCATTAGCACTGCAGAATTTACCGGCATTATTACTACAAACACCTGTGCCTTTCCAGAACCACCCATTGGATTTATTACCATTAACCACAACATCGGTTTGATAGGTACAAATTTTTTGCCCTGCAATAAGCGGATCTTTAAAATACGAACTACCAGCTGGACCAGTAAACGCTGAACAGCCCACGGATTCTTTTTGACACAAAGCAGCCGTATACGTAGCAGGATCATTTTTAACTAACGTTGTTGTATATTGCATGCCACCCGGTGTTGCTTTTTGCAACCCAGCAAAAGTACAACCAAGATCAGC
>CAZECR010000010.1:17954-31637 GCA_964510495.1 uncultured Gammaproteobacteria bacterium | reverse complement strand
TCGTCATCCACCAACTGGCAAGAAATGTCGTCAGCGGCACGGCAAGCACCAGCACCGAACTTCCCACTAAAGTGCGAATAAGTTCTTCGGCGATAAAGTTGCTATTGAGCGTGACCCAGAGCTCCGTAGATTTTTGCATGCTGTAGAGAAGGAATAGGGGAAACGATGCGCCGACGTAGGCAAGGACGAGTGTATTTACCAGTGAAGCGATATGTTCGCGGCCGACCGAGAGGCCGCTTTTGTATAATTGCGCGAGACTAACGCTCGGGTTGGCGAGGTAGATTTCTTCGACGGTGGCGGCTTGCGCGGTGGTAATATCGTCAAGGACACCCAGGACGCCGATCAAAATGCCGGCCAGCAGAACGCCGCGCAAATCAATCGTGCCTGTTCCGATTTGAAGATAAAACGCTTCTTCGCTGCCCGTGCCCGAAAGTTTGGCAAACGTAACGAAAGCGATATCCATAAGTATGGCTCCGCCGAGGGCGAGCAGGGTGCTGACCATGGCGATAGTGGTTCGGCGATTGAAGCCGTGAGAGAGAAAAAGCGAAACAAAAGTAATGGCCAGGGCGGCAATAATAGCTGCTGCGAGCGGAGGGTGCCCGCTGGCGATGCGCGGAATGAGAAACCAGAAAATTACGCCGGCGCTAAAGAGGAGTCCGATAATTGACGTGAGACCGCGCTTCCGTCCAAAAAATATCGCCAGTCCGAAAAATATGGCAACGAGGATAAGAACGTTAGGAAGACGGTACTTGTCGGTAATGTAATAAAAATCCGGAATGGGGGATGAGCTGGGTTTAGTGATAACGACGGTTTCGCCGGGCTGTACTTTTTGATAGTCCTGAATAGCGAAGGTTGCGCCGTGATCGATGGTTATTTTTTTACCTTTCTCATTCCCGTTGAGAATTTCAAGTTGTAATTTTTGATGAAATTGTGAAACTCCATCAACATCAATGTCGCCACTTTCCAGAATTTTAATGACCCGGGCGCGGTAGTAGGTGTCGGGCGTGGGTGCTTCAATCACGGACTCGCCAACTTGTGCAAAGCTTATCGCTGGAGTGAGGGTGGTTATGCATGCAGCGAGGGCTACGACAAAAAGTAATATTTTCTTCATAAGAAATAATCTAATCGAATATACAATTATAGTATAACATGCTTTGTGGTTAAAAAAACAAGTGACCGCCAGGTGTAGTGGCGGTCGCGTGTTCTCTATGACCTTCGAGGTCGATCGAAGGACGTGTTTATTATATGCAACTTAGTTGCATATGTCAACAGGTGGTGTGGATAATTTAGTACCCCCAGGAGGTGCCGTAGTAGACGGCGCGTCCGCTGTAGCGCGGAAAGGATCGCAGACCTCGTGCTGAGGATGGCGGCGACCAGCGATACACAAAAGAGCGTGAGCCGGCGTATGCCGGGGCCGGGGCGGGGACGTAGCGCGTGCCGTAGGACTGGAAGCTGCTGCCAGGTGACTGAGTGTGTGAGTGCGCGTCGGATCGGTCCTGAGAATTGCTGCTCGTTTCGGTGTGGTCGTGGTCGCCGTGGCTGTCTACTTCCGGACTGGCGGTACTCAGAATGCGTGCGCTGACACTGTGTGGCACCATTGCTACTGCGAAAGCCACGAGTCCAATAAAAATAATACTTTGTTTCATAAGAGTATATATAAATAAGTATCAAGGATCTGCAAAATTTTTCCAAAGCCTGGATACAAGGGCACCCGCAGGTGCCCGTAGTTAGTTGAACGAGTTAGTTGAACGAGAAGGTAAAGCCTGGTTTGAGCGCCACCTCCCATTCCCAGTACTTATGAAAGCCGGGTGGAGCTACAACACCCTCGACATCCATCACCAGCCACACCTGCTTGAACAGGCGCACGCCGATGGTGGGGCTGAGCCCAAAGATGAAAGTGCTCCCAACCTCAGCGCTCGTGAGTTTTTGTCCTGAGAGCGTTATCATCCGGCGTTCGCCATGGTAGCCCATGAGCGGACCGATCCCGAGCCGGAGACGGTCGGCGATAGTGACGGCGAATACGGCACCGCAGTGGAGGCCCCAACTGTAGTTGCCATCATCTTTGTTAAAGAAATCTCCGCCGCAATTAGCCTCGAACCATTCCGCGGACGCGGGGTGCAGTCCGAGATGAAACCAAGCGCCATGGCCGTCCTCGAGCCCGCCGCGCAGCGGGGGAGGGACGATAAAGCCGTTTCTGGCGTACGCATAGCCGCCGCTCATGTCCACGTGGACACCTTGCCCCGGGGCATGTGTGTGACCGTTCTGTGCCTCCGCTTCATGTCCTTCGTGGTGATCGTGCTCGTCGGCGGACGCCAGCAAGGGTGCAAGACTGGCCAGGGCGAGAGAACAGAGGAAAATGAACGTTTGGCAAGTCCTCATCTTTTCTCCAAATGCAACTAAGTTGCTTATGTGGTACCATAGACTGGAGTGGTTGTCAATGCAACAAAGTTGCATTTATCCACAGGGTAATCTTGAAAAATTCTTTAGAATAAGCTAGTATGGGTCTATATGAATACGACTACCCAGCGACTTCTTGAAGATCTAAAAGAGAGCGGTGAGCGAATCACGACTGTCCGTCGTGCGCTTATCCAGATTTTGTCAAAAGACCACAAGCCATTATCAGTCCAAGAAATTCTTAAAAAATTAAAATCAAGCGCTATCGCTGCCAATAAAACTACCGTGTATCGCCAGCTTGAAACCCTTTTAAAATACAACTTTGTCCACGAAGTTCGCTTGGCGGATCGTTCCGTTTTATATGAATTGGCGAATGGCGAAGACCATCACCATCATTTAGTGTGCCTTGGGTGCGGATCAATTGAAGATGTTTCCTTTCGTGATGACTTAGAGCGTCAAGAAAAAAATATTGTAAAATCAAAAAAGTTTAAAATCGTCCGCCATTCACTTGAATTTTTCGGTTGGTGTTTAAAGTGTCAGAAAAAGTATGGAAAATAAAATTTCTATAAGAAAATTCGTATTCGGTATAGCCGCCATGTGCGTTGTGGTTGTAGGCTTTTTTTTGTATGAGCGAAGGGAAGTCGTGGCTCCTACATCCGACACGGTGAGTGTTGTTACTTCGTTTTACCCATTGTATTTTTTTGCGAGTGAAATAGGAGGAGAGGGTGTACAAGTACATAATATAACTCCGGCTGGAGCTGAACCGCACGAATACGAGCCGACTACTCAAGATATGCTGAAAATTGAAAAGAGTGACCTCCTTATTCTTAACGGAGGAGGTTTGGAACCTTGGGGCGATAAAGTAATTGATACTTTATCGGGTAACGCGGCCCGGGTTGTCACGGTGGGTACGAAACTTGCTGATCGTGAGTTCGTGGAAGATGGCGCTCCGGTGACTGATCCGCATATTTGGCTTTCTCCAGTACTTGCGAAAGAGGAAGTTAAGGAAATACTCCGTGGTTTTATTGCTGTCGATCCGGATCATGCCGCTACATATGAAAAAAATGCTGCAGTACTGCTTGAGAAACTCGATCTATTGAACGAAGCGTTTACAAACGGCTTGGCACAATGTGATCATCGCGATATAGTTACTTCACATGCTGCGTTTAGTTATTTAGCGGCCGCATATGGTTTGCGACAGGTTCCGATTTCCGGTTTGTCGCCCGAAGGAGAACCTTCGCCTCGACAAATGGCCGAGGTAGCTGATTTTATTCGAAAAAATAAAATTACGTATATTTTTTTTGAAAGTCTCGTAAGTCCAAAATTTTCTGATACGCTTGCTCAGGAAGTTGGTGTACAAACGCTTGTTTTAAACCCGCTCGAAGGACTTACTCGCAACGAAATCGTAGCGGGAAAAACATATTTTACAGAAATGCGTCTTAACCTTGCTAATTTACGAACCGCACTCCAATGTCAGTAGATCATAATAAAAATATACTCGAGGTTAAAAATGTTTCCTTTGCCTACAGTGCAAATGCGCCAGTTTTAACTGATATTTCTCTTAATATCCATTCCGGAGATTATTTGGGTATTATCGGGCCAAATGGCGGCGGCAAGACGACGCTGCTCAAAATTATGTTAGGGTTGCTCCGGCCTACTGCAGGTAGTATTTCTTTGTTTGGCAAAGATCTCGGTTCCTTTAAAGACTGGTCTTCGGTCGGGTACGTGCCTCAAAAAGCAGTTCATTTTGAAGCAGCATTCCCGGCTACGGTAGAAGAAGTCGTGGCGATGGGGCGTTTCGGTAAGCGGGGATTGCTCCGTATGTCGACAAAGGAAGATGCGGAAAAAGTGACTGAGTCGCTGCAGCAGGTGGATATGCTCGATTATAAAGATCGGCTTATTGGCGACCTGTCAGGCGGGCAGCAGCAGCGAGTATTTATTGCCCGCGCGCTTGTTACTGAGCCTAAGATAATTTTTTTGGATGAGCCGACCGTGGGTGTTGACGTGACTACCCAAGAACAATTTTATCGTTTGCTTGAAAAGTTAAATCAAAACCTGGGATTGACCCTTGTTTTGGTATCGCACGACATTGATGTGATTGCGAACGAGGCTACAGAATTGGCCTGCATCAATCAGACGCTTGTGTACCATGGCGGACCCCAAGAATTTATACAAGGGGAGTATCTTAAACAGTTGTACGGTAAGAATATTAAATTTATTTTGCACGATCACTAGTTGTCGGTGTATGTTTTTAGAAATTTTCCAGTATACATTTATTCAGCGCGGCCTCGAAGCAGGTATTTTGGTTGCCATTATTGCCCCGCTTATTGGTATTTTTTTGGTGCTCCGTCGGTACTCTCTGATCGCTGATACGCTTTCGCACGTTTCGCTTGCTGGAGTCGCAATCGGCTTATTGACGGGTATTAATCCTATTATCACAGCGCTTGTTACATCAGGCGCGGCAGCACTCGCAATCGAAAAATTGCGTAGTGCTAAGAAAGTATATGGTGAAACTGCCTTGTCCATCTTTCTTTCTGGCGGGCTGGCGCTCGCTGTAGTGCTTATAAGTCTCGCGAATGGATTCAATGTTAATTTATTTAGTTACTTATTTGGCAGTATAGTAACCGTTACAGCGCAAGATGTGTATTTAATCGGGGCGCTAGGATTAGTGATCATCACTTTGCTGCTCGTCTTTTATAAAGAGCTTGTCTACATATCATTCGATGAAGAGGCTGCTAAGGTGAGCGGTATTCCGGTGAAGGCGATTAATTTTATTTTTATTCTGCTGGCAGCCATGACTGTTGCGCTGGCTATTCCAATAGTTGGTATTCTGCTTATTTCGGCTCTTATAGTTATTCCTGTGGTAACGGCGTTGCAGCTCAAAAAAAGTTTTAAGGAAACATTGTGGTATGCAGAAGGATTTTCCTTGTTTTCAGTGGTGAGTGGCATACTCGTTTCCTTCTACTTTAATCTTTCCCCGGGGGGTACAATCGTACTCATTACTTTGGCTTTGTTTAGCCTAATTTTGCTTTTTAAACGCCCTCGGGTTTGATTACTTGATTAATTTTAACCTTTGTGGTACACTGTTCTCGAACTTGTAGCGCTTTTCTAAAAGACGCGTTCGTTAAGTAATTTTTCATATGTCCCAAGATAATCTGGTTAAAATGGAATGTTCTGTTTGTAAACGAACGAACTATTTCACCAAAAAAAATAAAAAAATCCTTAAGAATCGTTTGCTTCTTACCAAGTATTGTAAGCACGACAAGAAACATGTCGAGCACAAAGAAACCAAATAAGGGTTGATTGAAAGCGAGCTCCCTGCTCGCTTTTTATCTCTTTGAAGAATGTAACTAGTCTCGTACATCCTTTTTTATAACCTTGATATGAATTTCTTTCGTTCCCTCTACAATAGCTTGTTCAATGTACAATGGCTTCGCGCCCGGTTTTTGTTTCCGGCTCAAGCCTGGGGCTATTTTTTTCTCTTAGCGCTTTTTTTAAGTGTTTTTTCTTTGATTCCGGTTGTTGTAATGGTACCAGGTGCTATTCGGTTGGTCAGGAGTAGTATTGAAACAAAAGTGCCGAATTTTGATGTAAGCGTGCAGGACGGTGCTTTGTCGGTAAGCGGCATAGCTAATCCCTATAGTGTTTCAAGTGAAGAGAGCGGTAAAAATTTGACGTTGTATGTTGATACGGTTGCTACGACTACGTTTGACGCCCGCGAGTTAGCGCAAGGCCCGAATGGTGCGGTTATTTTGGCCACCAAAGACGCGCTCGAAATTTACGACAAAGAACAAGGGCGTGATCAAGTGATCCCGTGGAAAAACGTTGGTGACTTTTCGTTTACCAAACAAATGCTCTTGACCCAGTTTGATCGTTATACCTCGCCAGCAGTTCTGCCTTTTATTGGTTTGTTGGTTTTGGTTATTACCTATGTTGGATTTGTAATCGCAAAGCTTGTCAGTATCCTGATCGTTACGTTGATTGTGCTCGTTGTCTGCCGTATCGCTGGCCGCCCATGGCGTTTTGCGCAGCTCTATACGATCGGGCTGTACGCGTTCACACTGCCATCACTTATTGCTTTGGTGTTATTCTTGATCGGTTTACCGGTTGCTTCGATTCATTTCTTGGCCCTGCTGTCGTTCATGCTCGCAATCGTTTTTACCAAAGATCGGTCGATTACTGAGCCGATTGCCGAAGAAGAATTGGAAAAGAAAATGGATTTAGATTTGGAAAAATAAAAAATAAAAACGCCACACTGGCGTTTCATGGGCGCGTCGTATAATGGTAGTACGTTGGTCTCCAAAACCAACTGCGTAGGTCCGATTCCTACCGCGCCTGCAGAAAAAAATAATCTCGTGTATCACGGGATTATTTTTTTGATTGTATGATCAATGACCGCATCGAAATACTCTTGAAAGTAAGGCCTTCCGCAAAATACTCAACCTGTTCATCAGGTTCTTGTAGCGCAAGTGTATACAAGAGCGGCCAATAATGTTCGGGGGTCGGAATCGACAGGTGTGCCGCTTCGCCTAATTTTTTGTAGTTAATAAGTGGTAGGTGATTGTTGTCAGTAATATATTTTTTAGCCACTGTATCAAATTCAACTGCCCAATCGTAGGGCTTAGTTTCTTCTTCAAAGGTAATGAGTCCGAGGTTGTGTACGATATTTCCACTGCCAATAATAAGTACGCCTTTACGCCGTAGGTAGGCAAGCTCTTTGGCTAGGTCGTAATGAAACTGCGGCGATTTGGTGGCGTCGAGACTGATCTGAAAAACAGGAACATCAGCATTTGGAAAAAGATGGCGAACGACAACCCAAGCACCATGATCAAGCCCCCAGTCTTCGTCCCAGAGCATGTTGGTTTTGGCAATAGTTTTTTGTACGTCACGGGCGAGTTCAGGGGCTCCAGGGCAGGGGTAGGTGAGTGCGTACAATTCTGGCGGGAAACCGTAGTAATCATGGATTGTTTTTGGTTGCACTGCCCCGTGCACATATGAGCCGTCGGTAAACCAGTGGGCAGAAATACAGAGGATTGCGGTTGGTTTAGGTAATTGTTTGCCGATTCTCGTCCATTCCCTGGTAAATTCATTGTCCTCAAGAGCATTGGCCGGGCTACCGTGACCAACAAAAAGAACCGGGAAGCGCGGGGTGGCTGGAAACAGCGAGGCAGTGTTTTTAAATTTCTGCATGTTCATGGCTGCATACTATCACGAAATTGGCGTAAATAAAAAATACCCAACTTTAGGTTGGGTATTTTTTGTAGCCACGAGTAGGGCCGTATGGTGAGACGCCTCGTGGGTACGTCTCCGGCCAGGGGGGGGGCTAGTTGATCTGGGTGATCGGCTGGATGTCGACGCGGGTCCACCGATCGTCGGGGCTGGGCTTGAGGTCCTGGTGCTGCGCAGCGAAGTTGCGGAGCAGGTTCTGCACCGCGGCGACGCAGGCATCGCTCACCCGGAACTGCAGCTCAGTCCAGAGCGAGTCGTCATCCAGGTTGCGCGGGCCGGTCGGCCTGGCCGAGTCCCGTTCGGTTCGAACCGTCACTGTGCTCGTGTGGGGGCGTCTCAGGCGAGACTTCTCTGCCCTGAGGAGCATCGTGATCAGGTCGAGATGCTGCTCCCTGCTGAGGGTCTGAGGGGAGCGCGGGAGCACCTGCGGGGTCGTCTGCTCGTTGGAACTCGAAGACGATGAAGTGCGCTGATCAGCTTCGGTCATGCAAAAGCCTCCTTGTGAAAGCTGAGTTTACTCATCACGCTGTTTTTTGTCAACTTACAAGAGTGTAAACAAAAAAAGCTGCCAGTTGTGGCAGCTCAGAAAATAATTATTTTTTCTCTACATAATACAGGGCTCCATTAAAATCATCAGTTACGAAAAACGATTTTTCATTATTCACCAAGATGCCGGCCGGCCTGCCCATTACCGTCATTCCTTGCTGAAAGCCGGTTAATAACGGAGACACTGTACCGTTTTGGTCGGCGCTCACAATCGTATATCCTGTTTGTAGTTTTTTATTTCCTGATCCGTGCAGAGCAATCAGCAGTTGTTTGCCGGCATAAGTGATGCCCAGCGGCGCACTGTGCGGCGGAAGTTCTACGTCTGCCAGAGGAACCGTGGTGCAGTCGAAATTTTTGGTCCATTTTTGACTCGTATCAGCTTCGATTTTTTTATTAAATTCATAACAATACGGCCAGCCGTAATTTTTGCCTTCCAAAACTTCGTATACAGTATCAGCCGGCCTATCGTCGCCAAGATGATCGGCATTATTATTGGTAGCAAGCAGGGCGTCACCAACAAAGGTGAGTCCGACAGCGTTGCGCAGGCCAGTGGCAAAGACATGATTATCGCTCCCGTCAGGGTTCATGACGAGTATACTGGCACGACTTGGTTCTGATTCTTTTTCTTCACATGAATTACATGAGCTCCCGACCGAAACATAGAGTTTGTCGTTGTGAACAACAATAGTGCGCGTTAAGTGCCAACCGCCTTGTTTAACGGTTTGACCATAGGCAGGGAAAGTGGCAATTGTTTCAGGTTTGCTTTTTGGAGCGTTGTCGCCAGGTGTATAGGCGTAGCGCACGAGTTTATCCGTAAGTGCGATGTAAAGCCAGGTTGTATTGTTGGTATCAGTATAAAAAGCCAAGCTATGGGGGTTACGCAGATTGGAGAGGTAGGTATGAACGCCCGTTAATTTTTTGGTTTGTGCGTTGAAAGCATCAAAAATATACACGTTTCCCTGGGTTGAATCATTGGCGTTAAACATCTCACCTGCAAACAAACGATTATCGGGGCTTTTGGCCATAAAGCGCAGGCGTTTGTAGCCCTCGGCAGCTACACTCAGGCTGTAATCATCAGGGTGGGCCAGTGAAAGCGTGCGACCGTTCTTAAGCGTAAGGGTCGTGGTAGCGATCGTAACAGAAGCCGCCGGAGTAGTTGTGGTGGTGGAGGGTGAATCGGCGGGTGTCGTACCGGGGTCAAAATAGTTTGTAGTGCACCCAGCACCCATAAAGAGGAGGAGCAGGGGAATCATAAACACTCTTTTTTTCATATAGCAATAATCAAAATTTTAGACAAAAAATGATGGTTATATCGTACCATCATTTTTTGGTTGCAGCCAGTAATTATTTTTGAGCAAGCAGGCGTTCTTTTTCTTCAGCCATAGCCTGGCCGATTTGTTCGAGTTCTTCTTTGGGGAGGGCTTTTTCCATTTTTACGAACATGTCTTCTTCCTCTTCTTCCACGTGGTGCTCGATATTTTCACTCATCACCGTGAGTTTAGCGAGCCATTCTTCAGTGTTTTTGTCTTCCGCGTCGAGTTCCTTGAGCAGTGTTTTAACGACAGCATGCTCTTCATAGGCTTCAAGAGTAATATCATGTGTTGTCTTGGTTTCTTTAAGCGCAGGATAGAGTACATCTTCTTCAATTTTGGTATGTACTTCGAGTGCTTCTTTGATTTGGGCAAACAATTCTTCACGGGTTTTTTCGGCCCGTTCGGTAGTATTTTGAATTTCTGTAAGGAGCGCAGCGACTTCGCGGTGGTCTTTTTTCAGAAGTTTCACTGCATCGGTAGTTTCGTGTGTCATAGACAGTGGTTTTAATAAACAAAAATCCTCAGGAAAGGATTATGTAGGTACGCTACCGTGCGCCGCTAGAGTTGTCAAATGGTGCTTGAAGCCTGCGCAATTTTTGAGGAGTGCTAAGGTAGACAAACGAAATGTCGTCTTTTAAATATACTTTGTTATTAGCTGTATTATTCATTTAGTTACCGGGATTAAAAAAATGTAATAGGTGGTATAAAAAACAGCCTCGCTTGGAGGCTGTTTTTTTTGTTTAAGAGGCAAGTGTTCCAATATGGAAGCTCTTCAGTTCACTCTCCGGTTCGCGCTGTCCATTATGCTGAGCTGTAAATGCGGCTGTTCCATCCTTGCCGCAAACACTGAGGATGTTTTCAGCGCCGCCCGGGTGCTGAATAATCCAGGAGGTCAGGTCATATACCTGCCCGCGAACGGCTGTCCAGCAGCTGGTAGCATCTTTGTGGGTCGCAATTTCGGCCAGAGTGTAGGTGCCATTGGTGTCAACGACGGGAGTGGTTTTCGAGCACCCGGCACCTACAAGCATAACCACCGCCACCAGTGCAAGGCCAAGTGACGTCATTTTTTTGTTCATACGATCACGATTAATAGTATATAAAATAAGTCTTATTACCTACTACACTGCAGAGTTCGTTTTTATTTCGGCGAGGGAAGTTCAATGTTGTTTTTTAGTTGTTTTTAGTATATGCTAAGAGTATCTTTAGTGCAATTTGGCAAAGTATGCAACAACGTTTATTTCGCTTTTTTTCTTCAATAACGCTGACTATTTTTTTAGTTGTCACGCTAATTGGTTTGGGAATAGGTATCCGCATGCAAACATATGGCCACTTTACGCTCTGCCCGGTTGAGCATGGTAAAAGTGCGTATTGCCTCATGGAAATTGTCGGCACCATTGAAGCATGGCAGAAAATTTTTACCGCCACGCTTGTGGGGACATCGTCCACCGTTCTTATTGTACTGGCAGTTATTTTTTTGGGTAAAATTTTTAATCGGCAACTCGTAGTCCGGCGATTGTTGGCACGGTATAGAAAATATGATACAGTCACTTCGTTCTTTTCAGGGTATAATTATCTGCAGGCCCTTTTGGCCCAGGGAATTATTAACCCCAAAGTATACGCCTAGGTCGAATCGTTCACTTTTACTACTCTATTATTACTATTTCTTATGGAATCAGATAATCAAAAGACTTTTTTTGAACAACTCTCTCCAAAAAGCGCCATGATCGTTGGTCTTGTAGGTGGTGTTATGGTGCTCTGTACGATTGGTTTCATCATCTTGCTCACGATGTTTTTGGGCGGAGGTACTCCAAACCGTGCTGGCAACCAGCCCGTAGCAGTACAACCTTCGGGCACGGATACAACCGGTCAAGTGCCTACCCCTACAGGTCCAGTTGATGTTGGTGTTGGGCATTTCCCAGCCAAGGGTAAGAGCGATGCTCCGGTAACAATCATTCAATTTGCTGACTTCCGCTGTCCTTTCTGCGAACGTTTCTTTACTGACGCCGAGCAGGGGATTTTGAAGGACTATGTTGCGACCGGTAAAGTAAAATACTATTTCCGCAGCTTTGCTTTCCTCGGACCTGAATCAACGCTTGCCTCAGAAGCAGCTGAATGTGCTAATGATCAGGGTAAATTCTGGGAATTCCACGATTGGATGTTTAAGAACCAGGCTCCTGAATCCGATCTCGCCTATTACTCTCAAGACAATCTTATTAAGTACGGAGTCGGTGTTGGCCTCAATAAAGCCAAACTTACCGAGTGTTTAACTTCACACAAGTTTGCAGCTAAAGTTCAGGAAGACTTGAATGAAGGTCAAGCGGCTGGAGTAAACGGCACTCCAACCACCTTTATTGATGGTGTTGCGGTAGTTGGTGCTCAACCATATGCCACGATCAAACAAGCGATCGACCAGGCCTTGGCTGGAAAATAAAAAATAACCAATAACTCCGGTCTAAATAGATCGGAGTTATTTTTTTAATAACTCTTTACATTTTTGAGTATCGGGGGTACGCTTACTTTACTTATTATTCTTAAGCACGACGCTATGAAAAAAGCATTATATGCATTGGTTGTTGGGGTTTTGTTTATGGGGGCCGGTTGCAGTACTACAACAAATACGTCCCAATCAGGAAATACGGAAACTAAAACGTACGAAAATTCTTTGTATGGTTTTCATTTTGAGTATCCGGCAAATGCTCAAGAGTCTGTTTTAACCCTGGGAAATTTAGATGAAAAATTAGTGCAATACGAGTTACCCGTTGACCAATATCCATCAACCAATTTAGCCGAAGCACATTTTATTGTTACGGCGCTTCCCCTCGATGAATTAAACAGCTGCCTGACGGTTGCTTTGCCTGATGATTCAGTCGAATTTGACGCTGCTAATAAAATAGTTATTAACGGTCAAGATTTCTATGCCGCAACTGTTACCGATCAAGACAGTGAGGATTTGTACGAATCTCGTTTGTATCGTGCCTTTAATGATTACGAATGTTTCGAATTTGAAGAATTTGTCCATACTACAAATGTAGACGAGGGAAGTGCTGTAAAAGAAGTAGATAAGCCGGCGGTATGGAAATCGCTTGATACCATGCTTCAGTCAGTTACGTTCGACAGGCCGAATGTTTAAAATTCTACGCGGTATCTTTTATTCACTAAGCTGAGGTATATGAAGAAACTATTGTTCGGACTTTTTGCGGCGGTCCTCCTTGGAGGCGCAGGCTGTAGCAGTACCCCGTTGCCAGTCGAACCAACCCAGCCCCCGGTTACTACCCCTGAAACACCAACTACAACGCCTGTGGCTGACTTGCAGGTCTACAAAAACGTCCAATACAATTTTGAATTTTCCTATCCCAAAGGCTTAGGGTTTGCGGCGCCAAACTACGCCAACATGGACGATAAAATAGTTCAGGTGCAATTATCGGCCGATGCGTACCCAGGCACGAATTTTAGAGATGGAGGGGTTGCAGTAAGTGTCGGCGCGGCAGATGTAGTAAACGGATGTTTGGGTCAAAGCCCGATTGCTAACGGCAAAGGGTTTAAAAATAAAACCACGATCAATGGCGTAGAGTTTTATACTGACGAAGGCGGGGACGCCGGAGCTGGAAATTTCTATGTTTCAAAAGCGTATCGCACCTTCCACAACTCGCAGTGCTTTGAAATCGTGGAAACAATTCACACGACCAATGTTGCCAATTATCCCGACGGCACAGTCAGCGAAGTTGTTAAAGAACCGATTTGGTCAGTGCTTGATGGCATCGTGCGCAGTTTCAAATTCAATTCTTAAATAGTGCTCTATGGCAACTACCTGTGAACACGTTTCAGAAATTAAAGCGGTAACGCCCGTTACTCCGGATGGTTGTACTGATTGCCTTAAAACAGGCGACGAATGGGTTGCGCTTCGTTTGTGCCTATCCTGCGGAAATGTTGGCTGCTGTGATTCTTCCAAAAACAAACACGCTACCAAACACTTTGAAGCCACCGGTCACCCTATTATGCAGGCTTACCAAGAAGGCAAAGCGTGGAAATGGTGTTATGTTGATAAGACCTACATAGAAGTATAACTAAAAAAATAATCCCGAAATACATCGGGATTATTTTTATTAAGAAGACTGTCCTCGCTCTATCTATATGGTATCTAAACAGAGCGAGAGTCGGGACAGCCTTTGGGGTAGGCAGCCTTTCTCCTAAAACAAGAAAG
>CAZECR010000010.1:14552-17854 GCA_964510495.1 uncultured Gammaproteobacteria bacterium | reverse complement strand
AGCGAGAGTCGGGACAGCCTTTGGGGTAGGCAGCCTTTCTCCTAAAACAAGAAAGAGTGTGGTGGATCAGGCCGCGGCGGCGTGCTGCTCGAGCGCCTGGTTGATGGCTTCGACGAGATGGTCGACCTTGATCGGCTTGATGAATACCCGTCTGAAGAGAACCTCGTCGTCAGGGCTCAGGCAGCTAAGCCCGGTTATGGCGAGCGCCTGGAGGCCCGGGTTCTTCTTGCGCAGATTTCTGACCAGCGTCGAGCCGTCAGCGCCGGGCAAACCCTGATCCGTGATGATCAACTGGAGCTCGGCACCGAGGCTAGCGGCTATTTGAACTGCCTCGTACGAGTCGCTTGCGCTGAAGAGCCGATAGGTGTCGCGCAGTCGACCTTCGAGGATCATGCCGAGAAGCTCTAAGGCATCAGGATCGTCATCGACTAAGAGGAGGGCTGGGCGAGGAGGTTGTGCGGGGATGTCGTTCATGAACGCTCCTTGTGACAGGTTTATCACCACACAAAATATCACAAGATACAATATTTGTCAATGTTTAGGGATGTTTTATTGAATTAAAAATAGAGCTGTGGTATTACTAAACAGCGATTAGTTTTAGTATATTTTGTCGCTTTACTTTACGTATGGAGATTACTCGTCACTTTACCGCCACAACTTTTATCGTCTATAACAAAAAAATATTGCTGCATCCGCATAAAAAATTGGGTATTTGGCTTCCGCCGGGTGGGCACCTCGATCGCGACGAATTGCCCGAGGTAGCGGCCTTGCGCGAAGTAAAAGAAGAAACAGGTTTAGATGTAGGGTTATACCAACCGGAGCGGGATTATAATTTTAAAGATGTGGGCGTTCTTAAGCAGCCTTATTGTATTTTACTCGAAGATATTAATCCGTTTCACCAGCATATTGATTTTAACTATTTTGCCCGCGCCTCAACAGATGCACTAAGTCCGCGTGCTGGCGAAGCGACAACAATGCGCTGGTTTAGTCTCGAAGAAATTAACGCACTCGATGCGCCCGACGATGTGAAGCGTCTTGCGGCCGATGCACTCGCACTTTTGTAAAACTATGGCTAAAAAAAGAAGAGAAATTCTTTCAGCGCGCACGACGTATATACTTGGTGCCTCGCTCATTGTGTTTGGACTCGCTATTCGGGCGGTGTATTTTTTGCATCTTCCCGAACGTTTTCGCCGTGCACCGCTAACTACTACCGCACCCGTTGTAACAACTACACTGCTTAATTTTGACCTAACAACGTCGACTGCTGCCTTGCCCGAACTTGCTACCTCAACTGAATCGTATCGACTCATTATTCCTCGCATCGGTGTCGATATGCCGATCGTGGTTAATGAACCAAACGAAGTGAAGGGTTTGGCAGTTGGTGCGTGGCAAATTCCGGGTACTGCTAGCCCGGACAATAGTGGTGGCTATGGCAATATGGTGCTGAGCGCCCATCGATATTTGTATACATCGGGCCCGAACACTTTTTTTGATCTCGATAAACTGCAAGTGGGGGATCAGATCATTGTTTGGTGGCAAGGGAATTTGTATTCATACACAGTGGACGCTAGTAAAGTCGTGCCGCCAACCGCAGTTGAGATTTTGAATCCTTCGCCCACACCAGAATTAACACTCTTTACGTGTACGCCAGTATTTACCACCAAAAATCGACTGGTCGTAACTGCACGGCCCAGTTAGCCGCATTACTCCTAGGGCCCGAATAATATGGGGCTTGACAGATAAATTGATTTTATGGTCTAAAAAAGGTATTAATAAGTTGCCCTGTCGCAACTTATTTTAATTGTATGAAGGAGAAAAAAACCATCTTATTTATTTCGAGACTCCTTACCGGATTATTTTTTGGTTTGTTAGTTACGGCGTTTGTTTCGAATTCTGCGAAGGCCCAGATTTTGTTTGAGAATCCTGGTGAAGGAGAATTCGGTCTCCTTGTTGTTTATAATGAAGCAGAAATTATTGAGGGTGGATCTATAACTGACGAAACGCCAATTACTTTGCATATTACAGATAATGAAGGTACAACAGTTGATGTGGTTAGGGAGGTAAACAGTCAGAATTTTTTTTATGTTACTCCTGGAACTTATGTTCTTTCCGAAGATGCCCTACCAGGTTATCATGTTACTTACGGAGAAGGTGAGGGAGATAATTGTTTAAGTAATGGGCTCGTTACCGTTGGCGTTGGTTCCTCGTGTACGGTGCGACAAGTTATAGGTGAAGTTGAACAGCCATTTGTAACCACAACCGGCACGCTACGCATTAATGAAATAGTTATTAATGATAACGGTGACACCAAAACAGTTGCCGATTTTCCTTTTGATGTAGTTATTGGTGAATCAAGTTCAACATATGACGGCGTGGCTTCAACGACTTTCAGTGACCTTCCTGGTGGTACCGCTTTTAGCGTTGAGCTAACTGTCCCAGATAGCTACAGTAAAAATTTAGAAGGTTGTTCCGGAACTATTATCGTTGGCGAAGAAAATGTTTGTACGATTACGCTTGATGATCAAGAATTAATCTTGTCTAATATTTCAACCGAAGTACTTGGTCCAACATCAATTCGTTTGAATTGGACATCGAGTCATTTAGCAACTTCGCGTGCGGTCTACGACACTGTGTCGCATGCTACAACGGGTACCTTGCCGTTGTATGGCTATGCAGCGGGCACTTCCGAAGACAGCACCTTCTCGCTCGAACACCATGTTACGATTACTAATCTCACACCCGATACCACGTATTTTTTTCGCGCTGTTTCACATGGTTCGCCGGAAGTAACGAGTAGTGAAACTTCCGCGACTACTGGTTCGGCAGCTGTGGGCGGCGGCAATAATTTTAGTGTCGGGCCAGGCAATGGCGGGGGAGCACTGCCCGTGGCGCCAGCCCCAACCGTGGTTGCTTCTCCGGTTGCACCTCCTGAAGCAGTTTTAGGTATTAAAATTGAAGACCCTATTGTGAGCCCAGCTCCAGTTGCTCCGCAAGCTGTGCTTGGGTTTAAGACGCTGCCGGTTACCGGCGGAGCCGATACGAGTGCGATGCAATTTGTGGCGGGGCTTTTGATGGTATATGGAAGCGTGTTGGTTGTTAAGGCGCGCATGAGTGCGTAATTAATTTTTCTATTTTAAAAACAACTAATTTATTTTGGTTGTTTTTTATTTTGTCATTGCGAGGCGCGGAGCGACGAAGCAATCCCCTTGATTAAGTATTCCTTGATTTAAAAGAAAGTTTGCTCACTGAAAATTTGATTGACACTACAGGAAATTCTCGGTATACTCGCCTGTTTCGAAGAA
>CAZECR010000010.1:0-14452 GCA_964510495.1 uncultured Gammaproteobacteria bacterium | reverse complement strand
GAAAATTTGATTGACACTACAGGAAATTCTCGGTATACTCGCCTGTTTCGAAGAACCGAAAAATAGTATATACTAACGCCATGAAACGCGCTTTCAAAAAATATTTTATTCCCCATGCGGAGAACAATTATCATCCGCATATTTTGCATGCCAAGCGAGCGGTAGCGTATTCACTTTTTTTTGTTGGCATCAAAGCTTTTATCGTTGGTGCAGTTCTTCTGGTGCCACTTCCGGTATTTGTGGCCCCCGATGTCTTGGCTGTGGAGCAAAATCGTTTGGTGCATTTGATAAACGATCTGAGAGCAACCAAAGACCGTCCCGCGCTCCAGACACAAAACACACTCAATCGTTCGGCTGAACTCAAGGCGGATGACATGGCAACGCAGCAATATTTCAGTCATACTGGCCCTGATAATCACGGCTTAACGTATTTTTTAAAACAAGCTGGCTATACCTATCATATTGCTGGCGAAAATTTAGCAATGGGTTTTTTTAATGCCGATGAGGTTTTGGCTGCCTGGATTAAAAGTCCGACGCATTATAAGAATTTGGTTGATAGTGATTACATGCAGCTGGGCACTAGTATGGTAAGTGGTTTATACACGGATATTCCAACAGCCTATGCAGTAGCGCATTTTGGGTCACCGGTTACACCTGTCGAACCTGTAGCGACTGTGCCAGATAAGAAAGTGGCGCTCGCTGCCGCTATACCGCTTGCGACTACTACACCGGCAGTCCTCGGTACATCACAAAAAGCACCTGCTCCCGCGGCCGCTCCAGCGCCCGCATTACCAACGCCCGTTGCTTTTGCGCCCAGTACATTAGAATACGATCCGAGTCATTCGGCCGTCACCTGGAAGGCAGTTGATGGGGGAGTGGAAGTTCATATTACTGCTGCAATCACCGGCTTAGTAAAAGAAGCACGAGTTGAGTTTCCAGACACTAGCGTGCTGCTTGCTCCTACCGACATGCCAGGAATTTTTTCAGGCACCTCCGTTCTGGCTACGCTACCCCAAGAGCTCTTTCGCGTCATTGTTCCGCCTACAATCATTGTGGAGGGCGCCGACGGCGAGCAGCTAAGCGACGCTATTGCTTGGGTAAACCCGGCAATTATTTCTCCAACCCCGCTTGAGCGGTATATTACAGCTGAACGTAGTGTCCCTGTGGTAGCTGGTTTGTTCACCTTCTCTCGAGGTCTCTACGTTGGTTTTTTGATCCTCTTTACTGTCTCTCTGGCAAGCCTTGTCGCCATAGAAATTCGCAAGCAAAGGCCCCATATTATCGTCCAAACCCTCGGTTTAATTGGTCTTTTAGTGGTTTTGATCTTGGTTTAGAGTGGAAGGGGGTTGACAAAAGTGTCGTTTTATGCTATAGTATAAACACTTAAGAAGTCTTCAAGTAGAGATCCCGTCGAATTTCTACCTAGGACACATTGTCTTATGTCTTTATTCACCCTATCTTTACTACTATGAAAGGTACAATCAAACGCTTAACAGACCGTGGATTCGGCTTTATCGCTCCTGAAGGAGAATCGAAAGACGTTTTCTTCCACTCCAGCGATTTGAACGGCGTGCAGTTTAACGACTTGCAGGTTGGTCAAATGGTTACTTTTGAGATCGCTCAGTCTGACAAAGGTCCAAAAGCAGTAAACGTAACTTTGGCGTAAGCCCTAAGTTTCTACAAAAGTCGTTCCAGTGATGGAACGACTTTTTGTTTTTGCTATTTCTGAAACAGAATGATAAGCTAATCATGCAAGCTTATTTTTAACTTTTTGTGCTGTTATGACATTAGAAAACCTTTCAGGTTTGGATGAGTATATTCCGCTTTCTGATAGGCCTCCTGAAGAACGCGAGAGGCGTGAAAAGGAAAATGCGCGTATTTTAGAGGAATCTAAAAACGTCTCATCCGAGGAAAAACAAAGAAATGCTGAAGCTCAACGACTTCGTAATTTGGCCCAGGTGTATGTTATGCAGGAGATTATGAAAATGAGCGATAACGACAGTGTCGATGTAATGAATGAGAAAAGTGCAAAATTTTATACCACATATCGTCCACGATTTAATGTTTATTTCGATGATCCCGAAGTTCAAACCCTGTATCCACTAGGTCCTGAGAAGGTTGCTGAAGCAATTATAGAAAAAATACAGCATGAAATAAACTAATTTTTATAAGTGTATGAATACTCCGCTTAAAATTGTCGGTATTGCCGGAAGTTTGCGCAAAGATTCTTTTAATAAAGCACTTCTCAATGCTGCCAAAGAATTGGTGCCTGAAGGAGTAGAACTCGAAATACTCGACATCGGCACGTTCCCTCTATTCAATCAGGACATGGAACAAAATATGCCGGCAGATGTTTTGGCTTTTAAAGAGAAAATTAAAGCAGCCGATGCAGTGCTTTTTTCAACTCCCGAATACAACTATTCTATTCCTGGCGTTTTAAAAAATGCTATTGACTGGGCATCTCGCCCCTATGGCCAGAACAGCTTTGATGATAAACCGGTCGCGATCATGGGTGGATCGGGTGGTAACGTTGCTACGGCCAGGGCGCAATATCATCTGCGTCAAACGTTTGTGTTCCTCAATATGCACGCCGTGAATCGTCCGGAAGTTATGGTGGGCGCTGTGCATGAAAAAATTGACGCGAGCGGCAAAGTAACTGACCAGCATACCAGAGATAAAATTAAAGAATTACTTGAAGCGCTGGTTGCTTTTGCGAAACGTTTAAATAAATAATAGAGTAAAGATCTGTTAGTAGTGTAATGGATTTTTAGCTCTTGCGTTTGAAAAAAATATTCCCTTCAGGTATACTGGGGATGCTTAATTTTTTAGTATGGAGCATCTTGGAATCGATCTGCCAACGCTGATTAAAACTGTCGGTTATTTCGGGTTATTTGCAATTACGTTTGCTGAGTCCGGTTTATTTTTTGGCTTCTTTCTCCCGGGTGATAGTTTGTTATTTACCGCCGGATTCTTGGCCTCTCAAGGATATTTATTTTTACCGCTCCTTATCTTGGTTGTATTTTTAGGAGCAACACTGGGGGATAGTTTTGGGTATTTTTTTGGCAAGAAAGTGGGGCCCAAGATTTTTACCAAAGAAGATTCGCTTCTCTTTAAAAAAGAATATGTGCTAAAGGCCAGTCAATTCTACGGAGTGCATGGACCAAAAGCATTGGTATTGGCGCGGTTTATGCCCATCGTACGTACTTTTGCCCCCATTGTCGCAGGTGTTGCGGGTATGCGCTATCGTTCATTTGTTGTCTATAATATTATTGGTGGAGCGATCTGGGCAATCGGATTGCCGGCGGCTGCCTATTTCTTAGGGAGTGTTATTCCAAATTTTGATCGGTATATTGGCTGGGTAATTGGTGGTATAATTATTGCCTCCATCCTTCCGAGTGTTTGGCATGTAGTGAAAGACCGTCTGCGCTCCCCAAAGGTTGACAAAAGCCTATAATTAAGGTACAATACTTCGTTCTCAATTAATTAGTTAGTACGTATGAAGCAAGCTTACCAGCCGGCCTATATCGACCCCTCAACCAAAAATAGGCCGAGTTATTACAGTGTTATTGAAGTTACCGCCGTAAGCGTCTTTGCGGTTTTTATGACACTCTTCGCTTATAAACTTATTACAGCGGTAGGGGCATTTGATTTTACCGTTGTTACCCTTATTTTAGGGCTTGTTTTACCTGTTTTTGGCTACATTTTAGCCGACTTTTTTTCTGGATTCGTGCATTTTTTGGGCGATACCTTTGGCAATGAAGAGATTCCTTTCTTTGGACCTAACTTTATCCGCCCGTTCCGCTCGCATCATATTGACGAAAAGGAAATCACGCGCCATAAATTTTTGGAAGTAAATGGAACTAATTGTTTAGTATCTTTGTTTGTTCTAATACCCGTATACTTCTTTTTGCCTGTAATGAGCTCGTTTGCTTACTTTTTTGCCGGTGAAGTTATTTGGTTCTTGATTCTATCGGTTTTTTTGACCAACCAGATTCATAAATGGGCTCATTTAGATAACCCACCACAGTTTGTGCGGTTCTTGCAGCGTTATCGCTTGATTCTGTCACCTGATCATCACCAGGTGCATCATACCGCACCTTTTGCGACCTATTACTGTATTACCTCCGGTTGGCTCAATGCGATCTTGGCAAAACTCCGTTTTTTTGACAGTATCGCCAAAGTATTCCATGCTAAGCCGCCAGAAAAAAGAATGGGCTAACAAAAACATCCTTTTAAAGACCTTTTACTTCTAAGTGAAAGGTCTTTTTTTGGCTAAGATTAAGCCTTGTCTTTTTGGAAGAATAATGATAAAATGAGCTAGATTTTAACTATGCTGATTAGCTGCCTATGTCTTTTTTAACGAAAATTTTTGGCGATCCGAATGCCAAAGTGCTCAAGGAATTACAACCATTAGTTCAAAAAATTAATGATCTTGAAGCATCGCTCGTGCCGCTTTCAAACACCGAGCTCCAGGCCAAAACCCCGGAGTTTAAAGCGCGTTTGGCGAAAGGCGAAACGCTTGATGATATTTTGCCCGAAGCTTTTGCTGTAGTTCGTGAAGCATCTAAGCGCCTCACGGGCATGCGTCACTTTGATTCACAATTGATTGGTGGTATTGCGCTGCACCGCGGTAACATCGCGGAAATGCACACGGGGGAAGGTAAGACGTTGACTGGAACATTGCCTGTCTATTTGAATGCGCTCGCCGGTAAAGGCGTGCACGTGGTTACGGTTAATGATTATCTCGCTAAACGTGACGCGGTCTGGATGGGTCAGATCTATGATTTCTTGGGACTCAGTGTTGGGATTATCCAGAATCAGCTGGTTTCGTATCGTTATAACGCCCTTGCTAAAGCAACTCCGGCTTTGGCTGAAGGCAGCACCGAAGACACAGAGCGTGATCAAAAAGGAATGTTTAAAGTTGAGTACGATTATTTGGATGCCTGTTCGCGTCCTGCGGCGTACCAGTGCGACATAACGTATGGAACTAATAATGAATTCGGTTTTGATTATTTGCGCGACAATATGGTGCAGTCGCTCGACGACCGCGCGCAGCGCGATTTGTATTTTGCTATTGTCGACGAAGTTGATTCGATTTTGATTGATGAAGCGCGCACACCGCTTATTATTTCGGCTCCAGCTGAAGAAGCCGCGGATATGTATTATCGTTTTTCCGATCTCGTTGCACAGCTTACTAAAAACGATGATTATGCCGTAGACGAAAAACTTCGTTCTGCAACACTGACTGACGAAGGTATTAAGAAAATGGAGCAGTGGCTCGGTATTGAAAATATTTATGCCGAAGGTGGCATCACTACTGTACACCATGTGGAGCAGGCGCTCCGCGCTCGCGCTCTCTTTCAGCGTGATCGCGATTATGTTGTTGAAAATGGTGAAGTCGTTATTGTTGATGAATTTACTGGCCGCAAAATGCCGGGACGCCGCTATAGCGAAGGTTTGCACCAAGCGATTGAAGCTCAAGAGCGTGTTAAAATTCAGCGCGAAAGTCGCACGATGGCTACGGTTACGTTCCAGAATTATTTCCGCATGTATACGAAGCTTTCGGGTATGACGGGTACGGCAGTAACCGAAGCGGAAGAGTTTGGTAAGATTTATAAACTCGAAGTCGTCGTTATCCCAAGCAACAAAAAGAGTCAGCGTATCGATCATCCAGATCGTATTTATAAAACAGAAGACGCTAAATTTCGTGCGATTGCGAAACAAGTTCGTCTTTTGCAAGACAAAGGCCAACCCGTTTTGATTGGTACTATTTCGGTTCAGAAAAATGAACAGCTTGCCGTATATTTGGAACAAGAAGGTGTGCAGTACCAAATGCTGAACGCCAAGAATCACGAGCGCGAAGGTGAAATTGTCGCACAAGCCGGACGCCCTGGCGCAACGACGCTCGCCACCAACATGGCCGGACGTGGTGTTGATATTATTATGGGTGGTAACCCGCCAGAAAAAGAAATGGCCGAAAAAGCACGTAGTGGGGGAGGCTTGTTCGTTATTGGTACCGAACGCCACGAATCGCGCCGTATTGATAACCAGCTTCGGGGACGCTCTGGTCGCCAAGGTGACCCGGGTGAAACACAATTCTATCTTTCAACTGACGACGATCTCATGCGTATTTTTGCAGGAGAGCGCCTCAAGCGCGCTATGGATGCACTGCGCGTGCCGGATGATATGCCGATTGAACAAAATACCATTACCCGTCTTATCGAATCTGCCCAGCGCAAAGTGGAAGGTTTCCATTTTGATACGCGCAAAAATTTGCTTGAGTATGATGATGTATTGAATCGTCACCGTGAAGTTATCTACGGCATGCGCTATCAGATTTTGCAAAGTTATAAACAGGAAAAAGATCGTTTAGCAGGAGTGGTTGCTACTGCACCAGTTTCGAGCGACGCTGCCGCAGAACCTGTGGTAAGCGGCGAAGCAGCTTTGCGTCAGCGTATTTTCCAAATGATTGAAAGCGAAATTGAACAGTTGGTTTCGTTCCATACCAATGCGGAAGACAAGCACGATTGGCAGATGCAGGAAATTTACCAGACTGCGGCAACTATTTTCCCATTCTCTGCCGAAGAAAAAGAAGCGCTCTTGAAATTTGGCTCGTGGGGTGAGCAAAAGTTAGAAGCGGTTGAAGAGCGTACACGCGTGATTACCTTTTTGACTGATTTGGCAAAACAAAAATACGAAGATCTTTTGGTCAAAAAAGCCGGAAAGCCTGAATTTGTTTTAGAAATCGAAAAACAAATGCTCCTGCGCTCTATTGATAACCTTTGGATTGAACATTTGGTTGCGGTAGATTATCTGCGTACTGGTATTGGACTGCGCGGCTATGGTCAGCGTGATCCACTCGTAGAATACAAAAAAGAAACCTTCCGCATGTTCAATGAGCTTCTGAGCCTGATTCAAAAAGAAGTGGTCTACACTATCTTTAAAGTAAGTATTGGCATTGAACTTGCGCCAAGTATAATGGCGGCAAACAACATGCAGTTTCAAGGTGCTGAAAAAACTATGGGCGGCGAAGTAGCGAGCGCTGTTAACCGCGAACCAAAAAATGAAACTGGAGAAACGATCGGACGCAACGATGTGTGTTTCTGTGGAAGTGGGGTCAAATATAAACGTTGTGGTATGGTGAATAGCGCTGAGCATCAGAAATTTTTGGCCAAAAAATAAACTATGGCTGTACAGAAATATTGGCTTCTTAAAAGTGAGCCCTCAGCTTATTCAATCGACGATTTTAAACGCGATGGAACCACGATTTGGGAAGGGGTTCGTAATTATCAAGCGCGTAATTTCATGCGTGATGATATGCGTACAGGAGATTTATTTTTGTTCTATCATTCAAATACTGACCCTACAGGTGTTGCGGGTATTGGTAAAATTGTGGAGGTGGGTGTACCTGACCCAAGTGCGCTTGATGCAAAAAGTGATTATTTTGACCCTAAAGCGACCAGCGAAAAGAATTCTTGGATCACGGTGCGTGTTCAGTTTATGAAGAAATTGCCTGCGCTTGTTTCGCTTGAAACAATTAAAGAGCACACCACGCTCAAAAAAATGCTGGTAGCTCAAAAAGGTATTCGACTTTCCGTGCAACCCGTAACGAGTGAGGCGTTTGAAACAATTCTTGCATTATAAAAAACATCCTTACGGATGTTTTTTAGTTCCTCTATTTTAGTAACGAATACTCGCGACTATAATGGGGGAGGAGAGCGCTTCGTCCTCCCGAGGACGGGGGGCAAAGGTTCTCCATTGTTACCTGCGGAACTGGGAGATGATCTGATCTACGGCCACGCCCGCCAAGAGGATCATCACCGCGACGGCCGCTGCGACGAGTGCTTGGTCGAGGTGAAAGCCCGCTACATTGTAGAATCGTTCGCTCAGACTCACTCGACGAACGGGGGCAGGAAGCGGTGCGACTTCTTCAGTCGGTGTAGCGTCCCGTCCCGCGCTCATAGCCGTGATAACCTGAAGGCTTTCGCGCGTCGGCCGAGTAGGCCAGTCGAGCTCAACTGTCGGTCGCTTTGACGGGGGTGTCGTCGCCGCAGTTCCAAAGGGCACAGGCACGAGCCGTCGCGTTCCATTTTGACCGAAATGGTCCAAAATAGGTGGGCGACGCCGATATTTTGCCATCAATACCTCCATACTTTTTCCGGTTGGCACGAGGCGTAAAATGCGCTTCAGGCTAACCGGACAATCGGAGTAGTAACGCGTTAGAATACTATTAATAGTGCAGGCTGTCAAGCATGGTTGCCCTGTGTCCGACTCTCTGCTACGCTTAAGGATATGGTAAAAATTTCTCCTAAAAAACAACAAAAACAAGAGGCTCTTGATGCGATTGCTGCTGAAATTGCCATTTGTAAAATTTGTCAAAAAAATAAAATTGGCGTAGCGGTTCCCGGCGAAGGAAGTCCGGATGCTCAGATTGTATTTTTAGGCGAAGCTCCCGGCAAACAAGAGGCTGTTTCTGGCAGGCCGTTTATTGGTCGTTCTGGAAAAGTCTTACGAGAACTTATTTCAGAACTTGGGCTTACACCTGAAGAAGTCTTTATTACAAGTCCGGTAAAGTATTTGCCAGAGTATGTGACGCCGACGCCCGAAGATATTGCCCACGGAAAAATACATTTAGAAAAACAATTGGCAGTTATTGAGCCCAGTGTAATCGTACTCTTAGGGCGTGTGGCGGCACTGGCCGCTCTTGGTAATGTTGGTGCAGTTCTTAAAAACCATGGCACTGTTATAGAGCAGAACGGACGAAATTATTTTATAACCATTCACCCGGCCGCCCCACTGTATGCTCCCAAGCTAAAACCGGTTTTAGTCGCTGACTTTGAGAAATTAAAACTTTTTTTAAAGCGCTAAACCAAGCCTGTGAGATGAGTCTCAAAAATTAAATAATGGCTTAATAAAGAGCTTTTTTATAATTCTTAATCCACTTGCCAAAACCCGCTGGAAAGAGTAAGATGCTGGAGAAATTAGTTATTAATTACCCTTATGCCTGTTAAACCACCGCGCGCCAGTAAGACTCCAAATCGTTCCCAAGTAAAGTCCCGATTGGCTGGTATTTTGATCCTCGTCGTTTTTTGTGCCATCGTTGCGGCTCCAGCTGTAGCTAATAAAGGAATTGATTGGGTAAATACTAAGGCTAACCTCGGCTTACCACGTTTACCGGACAAGGGTTATAATTTAGGCCTTGATTTACAAGGCGGGGCGCATTTAATTTATCAGGCCAAGACTGATGCTATCCCAGAAGCAGATAAAGCTAGTTCGGTAGAAGGTGTTCGTGATGTTATCGAACGTCGCGTTCGTGGTGGCCTTGGTGTAGCCGAACCGATCGTACAAACAACCAAAGTTGGTAGTGATTATCGCATTATTGTTGAGCTCCCGGGTGTTACGGATGTAAATGAAGCAATCAAAAGTATTGGTGAAACACCAGTTTTAGAATTTAAAGAGGCAAATAGCGAGCCGCCTCGCGAACTCACTGCAGATGAAACCAAACAATTGGCTGCATTTAATAAAGCAGCCGACACCAAAGCCAAAGAAGCGCTCAAGGCAGTGCAGCGTGGTATGAATTTTGCTGAGGCTGCTACTAAGTATTCTGAAGATGATACTACCAAGGCAACTGGTGGCGACCTTGGCTTTATTGATGATACACTTTATCCAGAAATTTTTGCTTGGGCTAAAACCCACAAGGTTAACGAAGTAAGTTCAGCTCCAATTACGGGAACGACCGGACTTAACATTGTAAAAAAATTAGCCGAAAAAGATGGAGAAAAGGAAGTCTCTGCATCTCATTTATTAATTTGTTATAAGGGTGCTGAGCGCTGCGATAATCCACAGTATCAGACCAAAGAAGAAGCCCTTGCTAAGATCCAGGAAATTCGCAAAACTATTACTGCCAAAAATTTTGCAGAAATGGTTAAACAGTATTCAACTGAACCAGGAGCTGCAACGAGTGGTGGTGTGCTCGGTTCCTTTAAAAAAGGAACTATGGTTACTGAATTTGAAAATGCTGTTTGGGATCAGCCGACCGGAAATATTTCTGAACCAGTCGAGACGCAATTTGGCTATCATTTGATCTATAAGACAGGGGAGACAATTAGTAAGCAATACCAGGTTGCTCGCATTTTGGTAAAAACCAAGACCAAAACCGATATTGTGCCTCCAGCGGAACAGTGGAAGTCAAGCGGTCTTACCGGTAAGCAGCTTAAGCGTGCAGAAGTCACCCAAGATCAGCGTACTGGTGAAATTCAGGTTAGTTTGAATTTTGATGATGAAGGAACTAAGTTGTTTGGGGACATTACTGGACGAAACATTGGTAAGTCTGTAGCGGTATTTTTGGATGGTGAAATTATCTCCGCTCCAGTAGTGAACGCTGCGATTACCACTGGTAGCGCAGTTATTACGGGTGGATTTAGTCTCACAGACGCTAAACTTTTAGCTCAGCGTCTTAATTCGGGTGCGCTACCTGTGCCTGTTGAACTCCTCAGTCAGCAGACCGTCGATGCCACGCTCGGCGCAGACTCGCTTAACAAAAGCTTCCGCGCGGGTATTTATGGCCTTATTGCGGTTATGATCTTTATGATTCTGTACTACCGCTTACCAGGCTTGTTGTCAGTGTTCTCGTTGGCGTTCTATGCGCTCCTCAGCCTTGCGGTATTTAAACTGATTGGTGTTACACTGACACTGTCAGGCATCGCCGGGTTTATCCTTTCGATCGGTATGGCGGTTGACGCGAACGTACTTGTGTTTGAGCGCCTTAAAGAAGAATTAACCGGAGGGCGCACGCTCAAATCTGCATCGGAAGAAGCTTTCTTGCGCTCGTGGCCGTCAATTCGCGATAGTCATATTACCGCGCTTATTAGCTGCGTATTCTTGATCTGGTTTGGCAGCGGCTTTATTCAGGGCTTTGCTGTTATCTTGGCTGTTGGTACGCTTATTAACTTGTTTACTGCGATTACCGTTACCCGTACGATCATGCGTTTCATTTTTGACCATATTAACGAAAAGGCGAATGCTTTATTCTTAGGCCACCGAGCACAATAGTATGAAATTTCCTTTTATCCGTTATACCAAAGTTTGGCTCACCATTGCCTCGGCTACCGTCGTCATTTGTCTTGCCATGGTTATTGGCTGGGGCTTAAAGCCCGGTATTGATTTTACGGGTGGTTCGCTCATGGAATTAACGTTTTCCAAAAACCGTCCTGATGTAGCACCGATGCAAAAGGTTTTTGAAGACCTGGGTCAAAAAGATGCGATTATCCAAAAATCCGGTGATAGCAAGATGTTGGTTCGTACCGGATTCTTGCAGGAAGAACAGCATCAGAAAGCCCTTAAAGCTGTTAAAGATACCTTCGAGAAAGATGGTACAACTGTCCGTGAAGATAGTTTTGAAACGATCGGAGCAGTGGTTAGTCAGCAGCTCCGCCAGCGCTCTATTTGGGCGATCAGTCTGGTTTGTATTAGTATTATTTTGTACTTGGCGTATGCCTTCCGTAAGGTCTCAAAGCCGATTGCCAGTTGGAAGTACGGTCTTCTGGCCGTGGTAGCCCTGGTACACGATGTAATTTTGGTGCTTGGTGTATTTGCCGCGCTCGGTCACTTTTTTGGTGTAGAGGTGGACATTGCGTTCGTAGTTGCTATTCTTACAGTACTAGGATACTCGGTAAACGATACAATCGTCGTATACGATCGTATTCGTGAAAATTTACAGCGCCACAGTTCCCCGGATTTTAGTGAAGTTGTAAATAACGGCTTAAACGAAACTTTGGCTCGTTCGATCAATACGACGCTCACGGTGCTTTTACCACTCTTTGCGTTGTTCTTCATCGGCGGCCCCACGATTCATAATTTCGCTTTAGCACTTCTCATTGGTATGGCGAGTGGCGCGTATTCATCTATCTTCATTGCCAGTCCGCTTTTGGTGGTTGCTGACCGATTGCAGCGCCGAGCGTAAAAAGATTTTAAAAAACAATCTTACCCTATAGGGTAAGATTGTTTTTTTTTCGTATGCATGGTATATTTTACGGTAGTAATGACTGATAAAAGTACTTTTTAAAAATTTTGTTGGTAGTTTACTTTTCCCTTATGAGTGATTCATTCATCCGTCATCTTGTGGCGCTCATTGCCACCTTAATTTGTCTCATGGCCTATTTTGCTGGCTATATTTCTGGTCAAAATGGCTGGTGGTGGACTGCCGTAATGGTGCTGGTTATTTACGGCGGCGTATATCGTATTATTGATAAATAAGAACCCGAGCGATTTCGTATATACGCTCATTTTTAGAGTTTAGAGGTTATGGAAAGTTTTTTAACACTACCGTTTGGTATAAATTTGAACCTGTCGTTTTGGCAGAATCTTTTTTTGTTGCCGCCGTATGAGTTAATTATTTTTTTGTTTGGCCTTGGCGGCTGGACTGCGCTTGCCCTCATTTTTTTCTTCATGGGCTCAGAGCTCTGGAAAAATTATCGCCAAGGTAAAAATAGTAGTAAATGGCAATACGTTGTTTTGGCGGTGGATGTGCCTGCTTTGTTTATACAGACGCCGAAAGCCGTGGAGCAGATTTTCGTTCACCTGAGCGGTGCTCGAGTCAGCCCGAATGTAGGTCAAAAGTATTGGCAGGGACAAAAACAAAAAAGTTTCAGTTTTGAAATTGTGAGTATCGAAGGGTATATCCAGTTTTTGGTTCGCACGGAAGTTGAATTCCGCGACCTGGTTGAAGCAGCTATTTATGCGCAGTATACTGAAGCCGAAATTACTGAAGTTGAAGATTATGTCGACAATATTCCGACGCACTACCCACATCCGAATTATGATATGTACGGCATCGAGTTTGCGCTTGAAGAGCATACTGCTTTCCCAATTCGCACGTATCCGAGCTTTGAGTACAATCTGAGTAAAGACGCGGTATTTAGCGACCCGATGGCAGCAATACTTGAAAACTTCAGTCGTATCGGACGCGGAGAGAATTTTTGGATGCAGATTATTATTGAGCCTACCAGCAACAGCTGGAAAAAAGAGGGGATTGAACTCGTTAAAGCCTTCGTTGCCGGGAAGGGGAGTGTTGGTCACGGTGGGCATGGAGGGCACGGTGGAGGAAGTATTATGTCGAGCGCCCTGTCTGGTTTGGTAGGTGTTGCCCATACTATTGTAAAAGAAACTGGTACGGCACTCCTTGGAGGTGGCGAAGAGCATCATGACGCAGGAGGTCATGATGACGCTCATGAAGAAGGCAAACTGAGCGACCTGTCGCCGGGGAATAAATCTGTTATCGAAGCGATCGAACAGAAGATCGCTAAAATTGGGTTCAAGACTAAACTGCGTATTCTCTATGCAGCGCGCAAAGAAGTCTTTAACCCAGGGAAATGTGTGGGTGGTTTTGTGGGTGCCATGAACCAATTCCATGTTCAAAATAGCAATGCGCTTGTTCCGCACCACGATACGTCGGCTCACTATTTGTGGGCAAAATCACGCACCGATCACCATAAACATCATTTTACCGGTGCTTTCAAAAAACGAAAATTAAAAGCTTTGGGAAACCCATATATACTGAATATCGAAGAACTCGCCACTATTTGGCATTTTCCGCTACCGTTCGTCAAAACGCCGCTTATCCAGAAGGCCGGTGCCAAGCGTGCCGAACCTCCAATGGGCCTCCCCGTCGAAGCCAGCGAAAGCCCGCTCAAACGTCGTACACCGGTGCCACAAGGGCCTACAACCCCTCCACCAGCTGCAGTTATACCCGAAGCGCCCGAAGATCTCCCTTATGGCTAAAAACAAAAAAACCGTTCCATTGTGGAGCGGTTTTTTTGTTGCAGCAGCCGTTATTTTTCCTGGTATTTTTGTTCAGCAGCAAGAAGGGTGTTGTAGAGGAGAAGTGAGATGGTAACGGGGCCTACACCGCCTGGAGTAGGAGTAACAATCGCTCCTTTTTTGAGCGCTTCGCCTACGTGAACGTCGCCAAACATTTTATTATTTTCGTCAAAACAAACTCCAGCATCAATAACGATGGTCCCGGGTTTTATCATGTTTCCTCGAATAAGATCTTTTTTGCCAACGCCGGTAATAATAATGTCTGAACGAAGACATTTTTCTTTAAGATTTTTGGTTTGGCTGTTGCAGGTGGTTACGCTGGCTTTAAGATTGGGGAGGAGAATGCTGAGCGGCTTGCCAACTAAGATGCCCATACCGATAAGGCAAATATCTTTACCGGCCACATCGATTTGAAGGCTGTCGATAATTTCTAGTATTGCTCCGGCTGTCGGAGGAATCATCATATTTGTTCCGAGTACAAGGCGTCCCATACTTGTCTCGTTAAGGCAGTCAGTATCAAAATCAGGTTCAACAGCATTGATGAGTTTATTGGTGTTAATATGTTTTGGAACTGGCAACTGCACGATCAGACCAGAAATTTTTTTGGCACGTTGAATTGCTTTTATTTTTTTGA
>CAZECR010000009.1:22396-32991 GCA_964510495.1 uncultured Gammaproteobacteria bacterium | reverse complement strand
GATTTTCGGCCTGAATATCGCATGTTATCACAGTTAAAACAAATGTTCCCGAGTGTTCCGACTATCGCGCTGACTGCTACCGCGGACGAATTAACACGTAAAGATATTGTGGAGCGCTTGGCCCTGCGTAATCCGCGGGTTTTTGTCTCAAGTTTTAATCGAGCCAATATTCATTATTTCGTGGAAGAGAAAAAGAATGTGCGTGAACGCATTGTTGAATACCTGCGTAACCACCGCGAAGATTCGGGTATTGTGTACACTTTGTCGCGGCAATCGGCTGAAAACATTGCTCAAGATTTGAAGGACTTTGGTTTTGGAGCGTTGCCATACCATGCCGGACTTGACCCGGCGACGCGCGCCAAACACCAGGAGTTATTTTTGAAAGATGAAGTTAAGGTAATCGTGGCGACCATCGCGTTTGGCATGGGGATCAACAAATCCAACGTGCGATTTGTGATTCACGCTGATCTGCCCAAAAATATAGAGAGTTATTACCAGGAAACAGGTCGCGCCGGACGCGACGGGGTAAAAAGTGAAGCGATTTTGTACTATAGTTCTGGTGACGTCATGAAGCTCAAGCGTTTTGTCGAAATGGAAGGTAACCCGGAACAAAGCCGTATTATGCTTAATAAATTGAGCAAACTCGCGGCGCTCTGCGAAACAAGCGTCTGCCGCCGCAAGAACATGCTCAATTATTTTGGTGAAGAAGCGCCTGAAACATGTGCGAGCTGCGATGTGTGCCTGAGCAGCTATGAACGCATTGACGCTACGGTAATTGCTCAAAAAGCTATTTCGGCTGTAGCGCGCCTCGCGGGTACCCACGGCCTTACCTATGTCGTCGATTTTTTACGCGGATCAAAATCAGAAAAAATTAAATCTGATCACCGAACGCTCCCGACCTATGGTATCGGTGCAGATATTTCTAAAGATGAATGGTTTCGGTATATTAAAGAACTTATTGCCCGTGGGTTTTTGCAGCAGGTTGGCGCAGAATATCCAGTCATAAAGTTGACGCGAACCAGTGAAGCGGTGCTCCGCGGCGAGTCGCGTGTTGAATTAGTACGATCGATCAAGCGGGCCAAGAGCCGTTCGGGCGATCAGTCCTACAACGAAGATTTGTTTGACCTTCTCAAGGCTGAACGCGCCACTATCGCTCGCGCCGAAAATGTTCCGGCGTATCTTATTTTTTCTGATGCCACGCTTATTGAACTTGCCACGTATTATCCGCAAACGCTTGAAGATTTGTCGCAAATTTCTGGTTTTGGTGAGGTTAAGCTTCGGAGTTATGGCCAACAATTTTTACGTGTCGTTGCTGAGTATAGTCAACGGTTTGGGATTGGTTCAAGAATGAATGACAAAGAAGTAAAGATTCGGCGTGATTCTAAACCAGAAAAATCGAGTGATACGAAACGAGAAACACTGGGCTTATTTAAACAGGGCAAAAGTGTTGAGCAGATTGCTGGTGAACGGGATTTGTCTACCACGACCGTAGAGGGGCATTTGGCCTATTGGATCGAGGCAGGGGCCCTGCCCTTAGAAGAAGTGGTATCCGCAGACAAGATTGAGCTTATCAAACGAGTAGCCCAGGAGACGGATGGTTTGCGTCTAACACCGATAAAAAGTGTTTTAGGTGAACAGGTAACGTACGGCGAAATACGTGCTGTTTTAGCCTCGTTAGCCCGGGCGGTATAGGTATTTTTGGCTTAGCTATTGACAAAACTTGGTTTTTGGGGTAGAATAAGTTGTTTTTAATTCAGTCCCTGCAAAAAAGCAGGACAGACTCGAATCCTCTAGTGTCTACATGCGTGACTAAAGTGGGAAGCGGGTCACGTATCTATTTAGTATGACACAGAACACTTCTGCCGAAGGTATGAGTTTTCATTCTCTCGGTATTGCTCCAAAACTTTTGGAGATCCTCGACGCAAACAAATTTACCACACCAACCCCCATCCAGCATCAGGCAATTCCGCCAGCTCTGGAAGGAAAAGACATTGTAGGTATTGCCCAGACTGGAACGGGTAAGACCTTGGCTTTTGGTATTCCAACCATCCAGAATATTGCCCAGAATCGTGGTCGTGCCCTCATTATTTTGCCAACACGCGAACTCGCACTTCAGGTTGATGAAACATTTCAAAAAATTGGTCGTCCGATCGGACTTAAGACAGCCGTCCTTATTGGTGGCGCACCAATTCAACCACAGACCCGCGCACTTCGTGCTAATCCGCATATTATTATTGCGACTCCTGGACGCTTGGTTGACCACCTTGAACAAAAAAACGTCAGCCTGCATGATGTGAAGGTGCTTGTTCTTGATGAAGCAGATCGTATGCTTGATATGGGTTTTGCGCCACAGATCAAAAAGATTTTATTGAATGTTCCAAAAGATCGTCAAACACTTTTATTCTCGGCAACGTTGCCGCATGAGATTATGAAGATCGCGACGGGCTTTATGAAGTTGCCGCTTCGTATTGAGGTTGCTACACAAGGTACTACAGCTGATCGCGTAGAACAGGAGATTTTCGTTATCCCAAACGATCGCAAGATGCGCCTTCTTGATAAACTACTGACCGATTGTGCTGGAACTGTGCTTGTCTTTGCCCGCACGAAGCATGGTGTAAAAAAGGTTTGTCGCCAAATCCAGGCTATGGGACATACAACGGCGGAACTGCACTCCAACCGTTCGCTCGGCCAGCGTAAGCAGGCTTTGGAGGGTTTTAAGTCTGGTAAATTCCGTATTCTCGTAGCTACTGATATCGCTGCTCGCGGTATTGATGTTAACGATATTCAGCTCGTAGTTAATTACGATCTTCCTGATCAGAGCGAAGATTACGTGCACCGTATTGGTCGTACGGGCCGAGCAGGCAAGGGTGGTAAAGCAATTTCGTTTGTTGCACCTGATCAACAAAAAGACCTTTATCAAATTGAACGCTTGATTCGTAAGCATTTGGTAGTAAGTCCACTTCCAGAATTACCAGTAGCCCGCCCGCCGGTTGCAATGCCGCCACGCGATTCTCGCCCGCAGCAGCGCCAAGGTTTTGGCTTTGGAGGAGGCAATGGTGGCCGAGGTGGTCAACATCGTTCGAGTGGCGGAAGTGGTCAGCAACGTCAGACTGCGACAGGGTATCAGCGCCGACGCTACTAAAAAGTATTTTCAGAATAAGACGGTTAAAACCGTCTTATTTTTTATATATTATGTGTCATTCCCGCGCAGGCTTGCCTACCGGCAGGCAGGCGGGAATCCAGGGTTCCTGGCACATAGCTTTCCTTTCCACCCATTTTGGCAGCAAAAGGGTGGAGCCCAAAACTGCCGAGCCACTGTCCGCGCCCTCGTGCTGCCACGGCTCATCCTCACTGCTCGACTAAGACTCGCTACGCTCAAACAGTTAGTCTCGCTCCTTCGGACTGTTCGGATTCGCCGGGCCAGTACGGGTCGTGGCCAGACGCTCGGAAAACGATTGTGGGTTTTTGTAATGAAAGTAAGTGAATGGTATAGTATAGCCCTGTTAATACAAAAAAGTATGGATGTTTTTTCTCATGGCCTGTGGAGTGCGACGCTCGCGAAAGCAACTAATTTGTCGACCAAGAAAGTTGAGCTCAATCCCTGGCATGCCGCGTGGTGGGGAGTTTTTCCGGATGTGTTTGCGTTTAGTGTTCCGATGGCGGTTACTTTGTTTGGTTTACTGACTGGAACCGTTGACCGCTCGGGTCTGCCGGGGCCAGGGTCTTCGGCGGGTGCACGGCCGGTTTTTGGCCTTGCGCTGTATCTCTATAACTATAGCCATAGTCTGATTGTTTTTGCTTTAGTGTTTGGGGTGATTTTTGGAATACGTTTTTTGCGCCACCGAGAAAAAATGTGGTACAGCCTGGTGCCGTGGACAATGCTTGCTTGGATGCTGCATATTCTAGCCGATATCCCCACGCACTCAACCGAATTTTATCCGACGCCATTTTTGTGGCCGTTTTCAAGCTTCAGGGTAAACGGGTATCCGTGGGCCCATCCGGTATTTATGATTACTAATTACAGCCTGCTTGTCATAGTATCAATCATACTTTTCATAAAAAAGCGGCAATTAAAAAAACAACCTCAAAAGTGAGGTTGTTTTTTAAAAAGTGATTTTTATTTAACTGTAGCGCGTAACCAAACTCCGGTAATAGTCATGGAGTCGTTGAGTTGAATTCCATAGACGCCGACTTTGTCACCGACGGCTACGTCGCCAAGGGTGATTGCGGTCCAGTCTTTATTGAACAAAGAAAGCTTTGCGGTAGTTACCGTATATACCTTGCCCTTTTCGTTGGTAAGGGTGAGCGATGTGTCGGTTTTGGTAGTTACGGTGCCGCTCACAGAAATAGGACGAGTCTTAGCTAAGATATTGATCGTTTTAGCGGTAACAGTATTGCTGGTATTGTTCCAAACCCCGTCAACACGAACGGTTGCGCCAACGGTAATGTCGGCAAAGGTTGCGGGAGAACCATTTTTCTTAATAGTGCTACTGCTCGTCGTGTTTACCGTTTGAAGACCGCGTTCACGTGACTGCAGGGTAAAGCTAGTTCCGGTGATGGTAGTAACAGTGCCGTTAAAGGTTGCATTGCGTGCCTGGAGTGATTCGTCACGAATTATTTTGGCGGTAATAGCAGTTGGAGTGGTGGTGCTTATCGTTCCGTTAACAAACAAAATGTCATTGACTTGGATGTCCCCGATAACCATGGTTGCTCCAAATTTGCGAACAAGTTTTGCATTAGTTGCGTCTACTGTATAGACAACGCTGTCTTTCGTGTTTTTTACCATGAGCGTCATTCCATTGATGGAGGTAACGGCGCCGGTGATTGTTTTTTCCTGTCTTTTTTCTTGACGTTTTTCCATTTTTTCACCAACTTTAGCTTTAAGATTTGCTTCAACACTACTAAGTTTAAAATTGGTATTAATTGGGTTGGCTAGAGTAATTGCTGGCAAAAGTAACGTGACGAGCGCGGCGGCGCTAACGATTTTGGAAGTATGTTTCATATATAAAGTATTAATGAGTATTTTTGGGTTTAGGTAACGACCTTTACCTCTCTCGTCATATCTATACACCAGGCCCGTATAAAAGGTTACAAGCCTGATTGACCAATAATGAACCTTCAACTACTATATCCTTATACATTGTTATTTAAAATCTATGCGTATGAAAAAAGCTTTGTTACTCAGTCTGCTGGCTGCTGTTGTTGTAGTTACCGCGGGTTGTAACTGGCGTGGTTGGCTGGGGATTAAATCTTCTGGCTCAGATGTTGTCGTTGATCAGGAAAGCAAGCAAATTCAAAATTATGCCCTCAAAGCTGCTTCCAGCACTTTAAAGTGGAAACTGACTAAAGTGCGTGGTTTTAGTGGTGAAGGCGCAGCAGGGCTCGCTTCAGGTTCTTTTACGACCCAAGAAACTGGTGTTACGGGAGGTGCGTTTGCACTCGATACCGGCTCGCTTATTAAAAATGGCGGTAATACACTCGCAGCCGATCATTTTAAGGTAGATACGTACCTCAATGCTGCCAAATATGTTTCAGTAAACTTTACGATCGATGAAATTCACAGTGTGGATGTCAGGGCCGTGACGCCACCAACCGCCTACGAAGTAACGGGCACGCTTCGAGCATCATTCTGGAGTAAACAGATTACGTTCCCGATTACCTTTGTAGAAAAGAATGGGGAGTTGGTAGGGGACGCTACGATTTCTACTGCTGCCAAAGCCGAAGCTGGACGTACCGAGCTCCCAAGCGAAGCTAAAAGCTGGCTTGGAACCGGTAATGCTGAAATTAAGCTACATCTTGTTGCTGTTAAGCAATAAGTTATTCTGAGCACTTTTTAAACACCCTGCTTTTTAAGTAAAGTGGGGTGTTTGATTTTAGGGTATGCGTATGGTACCGTGAGGTGGTATTTGCTATTGTCCTGACGATTTTGATTATAGTATTTAATATTATTCCCGGTGGAGTCGACTTTTTGGAACGTTTGCGTGTGGTAAAGCTTGGTTAGTGTAGAAAAAGTAAATGATAAAAATGAATATGAGTGAACGAGCCCGAGGGGAAGGACAAATGGTTGAAAAAAAAGAAAACAAAGAAAAATTGACCGAGGTGTCACGTGTTTTTTTATTTCAATCAATTGCTCCAGAGAGTCTGCCTGTTACTAATCATATTGAAGACTGGAATTTTATTAATACGCTTCTTATTCGTAAAGGGGGAAGTAAAACGACTGATCAGCTAACTCCTGTAGGGGGCAAAATTAATAAAGGTGAAAAGCTGCTGGCTGGAGCGAGACGCGAGATTGTTGAAGAAACACATCTTCGTGCTATGGGCCACAGTATGCGCGAGCTTTCGGCTGCTCAAGAATATACGATGGAACTTAAAAAGCATCAAGAAACTGTAAAACGTAAAGCTCACTATTTTGTCGGCCAAATTCTGCCCCGTCCTATGGATGTACCGTATGCGCTTGATGTTGAAGAAGATAAAATTCAATCATTTGTGTATTTAAATGTTGGAGAATTTAGTCAGCTGTTGTCGGAGGGTTCCGTGAATAAAGATGGAGTAGTCATGCCATTGTTAGATAGTTTGCGACTCGACACGGAGCGAACACCCGACCTTACTACTGATAATGGTGTTTTAGAAAAAATTCATGATGAAACACTGGCTCAATTTCGAAAGATTGAAGCAACTAAAAAACTCTCAGTATTGGAGCATTTAATGTGGGCAGTAAAATTAAAAGAATTTGCCGAGAATGATGAGGACTACGAGGCGCTCGACGAAGATCGTCAGGGTGTTTTTGCTCAGATTGAAAGTCTGAGAGTTATTTTGGAGCGCTCAGAAAGTGAGGCGCAAGATGAAACAACGGTGCTCGAGGCGATTACCGAAGCAGAACGATTGTGGAAGGAAGTCGTTAAGGCATATGCGTGCACCCCTGAAGAAGTGCGACATGCGCTTAAAAATTCTAATATTGAAGAAATGCGTGACCATGCCACCGAACGCTTTGATATGGAAACTGGGGCCGGAATTCCGACGATTAACTTTATTTTCCCACTGCTTATAAGCGATGAGGCTGACTTGCGCGAACGCCGCACACTGATGCGTAATCCCCAAATGCGCAAACTCATGAAAATATCCGATACTTTTTGGCATATACGAGAGGTGCAAAAAAGAGGTCTGGAAGCAGAAAAAAGTATCGGTACGCTTGCAATGCGTTTTAAAATTAAACCAGAACAGGTCGCGGCCTTTTCAAAAAATGAAATTCCACCAGAGGCAATTGAATATTTTACAACAGCCACCTTTACTAAGCTTAAAGGAAATAAGTCAGAAGGTGGGGTGAAAGCCGAGCAAACTCTTTTGTTGCCAGATTTTTTTATTAAGGTGCCCGAGCTTGCTACAAAAATTAATGATTATTTTGAAACGCTCTACACTGCAGCTGATGTTAAAGACGTGCCGCTCGATCAACATCCGCTGATTAAAAATGCAGATATTCTTAAGCTTTGGGATATCGCTTTTAATAACGCTGGCGAACTCTCCGCTGACCCTAAGGAGCAAAAAGTATTGCGCTGGGAAGCGTCTCGTAAGCTAGGACTTATGATGATGCTTTTTGAAGCAGAAAAAATTCAACAAGAGGTTGTTAAGACCGGTGTTAAACCAATTCAGGATATCGAAAATGCCCTGGGTTCCTTTGAGGTTGTGAAGGACCAAGGAACCGCTATAGTTAAGGAAGGTACGTTTGGTCCGGAAAACTACGCGGTAAAAACATATACTCGAGAAAAAGAATTACTTTCCTATTTCCGTAAAATAATTGTGCGTGATGAAGTGTCCAAAAAAGAAGCCATGGATACGTTTGCTAAATCTATTGTGGTTACAGAAACTTCTGAGAAAGCCGTTGCCGCTCTCGCTATAGAAACAGTGGATTTTAAAGATAAGCTTCTTGATAAGGACTATAAAGTAGTGGGTGAGGTGGGGATGCCGCACTTTGTTCGAGAGCTTATTAGCGGAATCCTCGAAGAAGCACGGCGTCAAGGGCAAAAGGTTCGAATTGTGCAATACAAAGAATTTCCTCCCGAAGGAAAAACGTTTAAGGCCAGTAGCGGCCCTGGTGGTACTGGGAAAGTGCGTATGGGTAAGTTTTATGTTGAGCATACTGATAGTAATGGCATTGTCCGCAATCGAGAAATGCAAATTTTCTTGCCACGCCTGGTACGAGCTGCAGATGGTAGCATTGAGCGAGTGGAATCAGGAGAAATGGATTTTGAAGCCAAAAAGCTTGATGACAGAACCTATAGCGTCTCACGCCTTTTTTCAACTGAAGGGTTGCGTTCCTTTATGGAACTCATGTACCCAGCCGAAATCTACGGAGATTCGATTCGTCCGATTTATAAAACAAAGGCTAAGTAGTGTATGGTGAAAAAATATTCTTTTCCCAAAGGGTTTTACTGGGGAGCCTCTACGTCGTCGCACCAAGTAGAAGGGCACAACACCAACGACTGGACCGAATGGGAACAATCCGAAAAACGCCTGAAGCATTTAACCGAAACTGGCCAGATTGAAAAATACGGCAAACATACTTTTGTTTCCGGTAAAGCTGCCAATCATCACCATTTATTTCGTGATGATTTTCAGCTTGCCAAAAAATTGGGTCACAATAGTACGCGGTTTTCACTGGAATGGTCGCGTATTGAGTCGGAAGAAGGGCGTTTTAGTAAAAAAGCACTCGATAAATATCGCGATACGATAACTCATCTTGAAGAAACTGGTATTGAGCCCTTCGTTACCTTGTGGCATTGGACGATCCCGCTCTGGCTGCGTGACAAAGGCGGATGGAGTAATCCAAAAGTGATCGCGTATTTTGAACGCTACGTAGAAGAAGTAATGAAAGTGATGGGTGATAAGGTGCGATTTTGGATCACACTTAATGAACCGGAAATTTTTACCACTCAATCGTACCTAACCGGTGTATGGCCACCACAACAAAAAAATCCGATTAATTATGTGCGCGTATTTCGACACCTGATTAAAGCACATGTCCGAGTATATCCGATTATTAAACAATATAATCCGGAAGCTCAAGTCGGAATTGCCAAAAATAATATTTATTTTGAAGCTCATACGAAGCATCCAATCAATCGTCTTGTTAAACGTGCAGCAGATTGGTGGTGGAATGAACATTTTTTAAATCAGATCAATAAGTGGCAGGATTTTGTTGGGCTGAATTATTATTTTCATAATCGCACGAATTTTTTTATGGTGCGAAATGAAAATAAGCGACTATCAGACTTAGGGTGGGAGTTGCATCCGGAAGGAATTTTTCATGTTCTGTTAGATTTACAGAAATATAACAAGCCCGTATATATTACCGAAAATGGTCTGGCAGATGCCGAGGACAAAGATCGTTCGTGGTATATTCGCGAGATTTTAAAAAACGTTCACCGAGCAATTGAGGCTGGAGTAGATGTGCGGGGTTATTTACACTGGTCGCTCCTCGATAATTTTGAATGGCACGAGGGATTTAAAGCACGGTTTGGGCTCGTTGAAGTTGATTACGAAACGATGGAACGAAAACCTCGGAAGTCCGCACTCTATTACAAAGAAATTGCTTTGAATAATATTTTGGAAGAGACTGTTGAAGAAGAAAAATAGTTTACCACAGCCTTTGACTTCAGGGGTGCGCACGAGTACAATGGCTCTATTCACATTAAAATTGGTCTATGTCTGCACTTGAAATTACGAACGTCAGTAAAATTTTTAAACAAGAGAAAAAAGCCGACCTCAAGGCGCTGGATAGCGTTTCAGTGCAGGTTGAGGAAGGTAAAATTTACGGCCTCTTAGGCCCAAATGGTGCTGGTAAAAGTACGCTTATTAGTATCGTCAGTGGAATTTTAGTGCCAACGAGTGGTGAGGTAAAGCTGTTTGGTGTGGATGTGGCGAAAGAAACTGAAAAGGCCAAAATGTCACTCGGTATTGTGCCGCAAGAAATTGTGGTCGAGATGGCGTTCACGGTTGAAGAAGTGTTGTACTATTTTGCGGGTATGTATGGGGTTCCTACTGCCGAACGTGCCAAACGAATCACCGAAGTTTTGGAAGATTTGAGTTTAAGTGACAAACGCAAAGAACGCGCGCGTAATTTGTCCGGTGGTATGAAACGTCGCCTCATGATTGCCAAAGCCATCATGCATAAACCAAAGTTTTTGATTCTGGATGAACCAACGGCCGGGGTTGACGTTGCGCTCCGCCAAAAAATTTGGGAACTCGTTCGCCGCTTAAACGGTGAAGGAACAACTATTTTATTTACCACTCATTATTTGGAAGAAGCTGAACAGCTCTGTGAATCGGTTACGTTTATCAACCACGGTAAGGTTGTGAAAGAAGGAAAATTATCAAAAATTCAACAAGAATTTTCGAAGAATGTTATTCACTTTGAATTATTTGATCGCGCCCAAGCCCCGCTTGTAGGTGTAAATCCGGTAGGAAATGAATACGAATTTCCAATTACCGATTTGTCGGACGATATGACCAGGGTAATTAAACATTATGGCGACAACCTCAAATCAGTTCGCAATGCCGCTCCGTCGCTCGAGACGATTTTTCTTGATTTAACGAAATAA
>CAZECR010000009.1:7494-22296 GCA_964510495.1 uncultured Gammaproteobacteria bacterium | reverse complement strand
CTATGTCCTACATGTGGGCGCTCTATGCGCGTGAAGTAAAACGTTTTCAAAAAATCTGGCTCGACACTATTTTTAGCCCGATCGTCTCGATGATTTTGTATCTGGCGGTGTTTGGAGTGGTAACGGGGACGCAAACCATTGATGGGCATACCTATCTGTCGTTTGTCTACTCAGGCCTCCTTGGTATGATCATGGTTAATAGCTGTTTTTCGAACCCGAGTTTCGCACTCATTATTGCCAAGAATGTTGGTAATATTGTTGATTTGCAGGTCGCTCCTATCAAACCATGGAAGATCGGTATTGCGTATTCTGCCGCGGCTCTTACACGTGGATTTTTTACGATTTGTTTCTCAGCGCTTTTAACGGCGTGGTTTGTACCCGGGCTTACCCTCCTTCACCCGTTCTATTTGATCGGTGTTATTCTTTTAAATGGTTTGGTGTTTGGTATGATGGGTGTAGTATTCGGTATGTGGGCCAAGAATTTTGAGGCGTTGACGTTTATTACTACCTTTGTACTCCAACCAATGATTTTCTTAGCTGGTGTATTTTACCCGGTCGCGAACTTGCCGGCGCCGTGGTCAACCATTAGTTTGTTCAATCCGCTCCATCATACAATCAATTTGGTTCGGTATTCGTTCCTCGGCTATGCGGACGTAAATCCGCTTATTTCGATTGCTGTGGTCGGCAGTATTGGTATTGTGCTTTTTAGTATCATGCAGCATTTCACCCGAAAAGCGGTGCGAATGTAGCTTCTAACAATGTAATTTTGGCTATAATTAGCCCCATTAACCCCTTGACAACAAGGGATTTTTGTGGTATTGTCAACTGTTTTGATTTCCTGCCATTTGTCCCCGTTTAGGGCTAAGTGGAAGGAAGGTCAAACCGCTGTGGTAGCGGAAACCCCTTCATGACTTGGTCAGAGCAGCGCTGTGGTGGTGCTGTCGATCAAGCCCTCGTAATGGTTGAGGGAAACTCCCGAAAGGAGAAAACCATGTCTGACAATAACCTGCAGAACCTCTTTCTCATGTCCTATCCTAAGGCCGAGGTCGAGGGTGATCAGGAGACCGATTTTGAACGGTCGCTTGATCGCTACTTCGAGGTGCATTTTATGCGCACCTACAATACGACCTTGGTCATGGCCGCTGCAAACACGGGGCGTCACTGCCAGCCGCGTTTCTGGCGGGATCAGCAGATCAACCACCAGTCGCCCCAGCTCATGGGTGGGGGCTGGTCCACAAGGTTCGATGGCGGCAACTGCGTCGTTGCCAACGACCCCACGATCGTTGTAAGCATCTACGTGGGTGCTGACTATGAGGGGGAGGAGGTCCCTCACGAGACCATGGCCTTCGCGCTGGTCACGCGCCGCGAGGTGCATGACGGCCGGTACAAGTATTTCACGTACAAGTTTCGTGGCCGCGTAGCCGACAATGTCGGAGTCATGAACGACGACGGTCTTGAGGCGGTATGGGAGGTGCTCCGCACCCTCACCCACCAACTGGAACTCGAAAATCTCCCCGACACCGAAGGCCAGGTTCTCTCTGAGCCGTCCCCCAAGTGGCGCTCGGTCGAGAAGATCGAGGACGAGCGTGGCACCGACTGGCCGCAAGTTTATCTGGATCGTGCGACCAAGCACGTCTTTGACTCCTTTGGTCAGGGCGGTAACTTCTTCCGTCGTTACCCCAGCCAGAACGGCTAAATATAAGAGGGGCGGCGGCTGAGCTCGAACAGAGCTCGCCGCCGCCCTGCCTACCCTAAAAATTTTGTTCATGATAGGCTGTAAGAGAATTCGATTCTCTTTTTTTGTTTCTCAAAATTGGTATGCCCGACCTCGTGGCTCTGGTAACACCACATGTAGCAATGAACCAGTTTTGGCTCTACGGCCTTATTTTTGTTATCTCTATTTTAGAGTCTTTGGCCTTTGTGGGTCTGCTTGTGCCGGGCACGACCGTGGTCTTGGCTGCTGGTGTGCTTGCCTCGCGCAACCTACTCGATTTTAAAACATTGCTGTGGTGTGTGGCACTTGGTGGTGTAGTTGGGGATACAGTGAGCTTTTTGTTGGGTCGAAAGGGCCTTACCTTATTTAGTGAACACAGTCGCTTTTTTAAAAAGGAATATCTAGAAAAAGGCCAAGAATTTTTTGTAAAACACGGTAATAAAAGTGTTTTATTTGCACGGTTCTTTGGGCCCTTTCGCCCGATCATCCCGTTTGTCGCCGGGCTTGTACGTATGGATCTTAAAACATTTTTATTTTACAATGTAACCAGTGCTTTTGTCGCGGCTGGTGTGTATCTGGCATTTGGGTACTTTTTTGATGAAACCTGGCGGCATATTCGGCATCTCCGCGGTGCCTCTGAATTAGTCTTTTTAATCCTACTTATTGCCGTTGGGGCGCTCATTGTTGGCAAAAAACAAAAGAAACTTTTAAAGTAAAATAAGTACTAGTGTATGTTGTCATATTTACACGCCGCAATTTTGGGGGTGGTTGAGGGTCTTACCGAGTTTTTACCAATTTCGTCAACTGGGCATTTGGTACTCGTCTCAGCGCTCCTTAAAATTCCTGAAACAGAATTTATCAAAAGTTTCGAAATCATTATTCAGCTCGGAGCAATTCTGGCTGTCGTTATTGTGTACTTTAAGAAATTATTTTCTTGGGGGCTGCTCAAGCGCTTGTTTGTGGCATTTTTACCTACCGGAATTTTGGGACTCACGCTCTATAAAATTGTTAAGCAGTATTTACTCGGCAATGTTGCTGTGGTAGTTGCTTCACTTTTTATTGGCGGTATTATTTTGATTGTGTTTGAAAAGTGGGTTGCTAAAAAAGAGCCCGTGCCAAATGAAGCAAGTGCTCTTAAAACTATTGAAACGATCAGTTACTCTGATGCTTTTATTATTGGTTTGTGCCAGTCTGTTGCTATGATCCCGGGCGTGTCTCGTTCGGCGGCAACAATCGTGGGCGCGATGCTACTCGGCCACGATCGCAAAGTGGCTGTTGAGTTTTCGTTTCTGCTCGCGATTCCCACTATACTCGCAGCAACCGGTTTTGATCTCGTTAAAAACTACCAGTCGTTCAGTGGTAATCAAGCAGGAGTTTTGGTGGTAGGTTTGGTTGTTTCGGCGTTCACTGCCTTTGCAGCGATTACCTGGCTCCTCACCTACGTCCGAACACACACCTTTAAAGCTTTTGGCGTATATCGTATTATTTTGGCAATTATAGTTTGGCTTGGCCTCAGATAATATCTTACTATGGAAGAAAAAAAACCGAAAATTTTAATTCTCCACGACTATTTTTTGTATAAGGGTGGAGGGGAGCGATTGGTGATTTGTCTTGCCAAGTCTTTGGGGGCAGACGTTGCTACTGCTTTTATTGCGAAGGATGCTTTTGATCCCCGGCAAGAAGGTTTGGCAGTGCGAGAATTGCTTAGAGAATCTTTTTGGTCGAGATTGCCAGGATTTCGTTACTTGCAAACACAGCTTGCATTCTTGTTTCGCACGCGTTTTATAAAAGACTACGATGTTATTATCTATAGCGGGGACTGCATAACCGCGCTCCTCCGCGCAGAAGGTAAAGCAAATATTGCCTATATCCATACGCCACCACGGCATTTGTATGATAATTACGAAGATACGCTCGCCAGCTATCCCTGGTGGAAAAAAATCATTTTTATTCCGTTTGCTGCCTTTAATCGTTGGCGATGGAAGGAGTTATCGCCGCGGTTCGACAGTGTTCTAACTAATTCACATCACGTTGAAGCACGTATCAAAAAATATTTAGGACTGTCTTCAACAGTAGTATATCCGCCCTGTACGACGCTTCCTTTTAAAAATATCCACCAAGGTGACTATTTTTTTTCCTGGGCCCGCCTGTATGGAGTCAAGCGCGTAGAACTAATCGTAGAAGCATTTATTAAAATGCCTGACAAAAAGTTAGTGGTGGCGTCGGGCGGTCCGGAATTTGATCATTTGCAAAAAATGGCTGCAGGCCACAGCAATATCCGGCTGGTTGGCTGGATTACTGACGCCGAGTTGTTGGACTACTTGGGAAACTGTTTGGCTACAATTTATATTCCAGTACGTGAGGACTTCGGCATGAGCGCGGTTGAATCTATGGTTGCGGGAAAACCGGTTATTGGGGTTGCTGAAGGAGGCCTCCTTGAAATTATTAAAGATGGTGAAAATGGCATGCTGCTTCCAGAAAATCCAGGGGTAGATGACGTGGTTCGCGCGGTTCATGCGCTTACGCCAGATAAAGCAAAAAGTATGGAGGTTGCTTGTACGGCAACGGGGGATCGATTTAGCGATAAGCGGTTCATTGCAGGAGTTGCGTCAGCGATTGAACAGGTGTGGCCCTTGCAGAAATAAAAATATAATTAAAAAGCCCTTATTTTTTAAGGGCTTTTTTAATATCTTGCTCAATTTGAGCGGCGAGTTTTTTAGGATCACGAAATTTTTTAGGTCGGCGTAGAAACTTTTGGGTGGTGATAGTCAATTGTTCGCCGTAGAGGTCGGCGTTGAAATCAAACAAATGAACTTCAAGGCAATCAAGTTCAGTAAGAGAATTGTAGCCGTAGTATAAGAGTCCGCGGTATTGGGCGGTGCTTTCGCCGATCCGAACACTACAGGAATATAAACCTTTAGGAAGTTTTTTGGCGGCAACCAGCGGGAGATTGGCTGTTGCGGCACCTAATTTTTTCCCTTGTTGGTTGCCTGGACTGACCAGTCCCTCAACTACAAAATGACGTCGGCGTGCGTATGAACGGGCGACGAGTGCGATAAGTAGGACGCTTATGCCGCCACCAATGCTATTAAAAAAATTCATACAAATCAGAGATGAGAATACAAAAGGGTGGTTTCGAGTATGCCACAGGTTTGTCATTTCGACAAGGGTCTTTTTATCTAGACCGCGCAAGCATTTTTTGCTATAGTAGGTTTGTTATTTTTTATTTCGCTGTATGTCTATTCTGGTTTCGGGTTCGCTCGCGTACGATTACATTATGAACTTTCCCGATAGCTTTCGAAACCATATTTTACCGGATCAACTACATATCCTCAGCGTCTGTTTCACGGTAGATCGCCTTGAACGCGGGTGGGGCGGTACTGGTGGAAACATAGTCTATACGCTGAGTATGTTTGGCGGACAGCCGATCATTGTTTCGGTAGTGGGCAAAGACGGCGAAGCGTATCTTAAATATTTTCAAGAAAAGGGTATTGCGACTGAGTATATTATTGAGGATGATAAGTTATATACCGCTTCTGCTCATATTACAACAGACAAAGAGAACAACCAAGTAACAGCATTTTATAACGGCCCGCTAGAGCGAGCCGAGGAAATTTCCATGCACGACCTTAAGCAAAAGTTTAGTTTGGCTATTGTGTCGCCAACCGCCAAAGTCGTTATGATGCGCCATATTAAAGAATGTCGAGAACTCGGTATTCCGGCTGTGTTTGATCCAGGCCAACAAATTACCACCTTTAATGATGCTGAGCTTCGGACAACGCTCAGTCAAAGTGCTTTCGTGATCGGGAACGACTACGAAATTAAATTGTTACAAGATCGAACAGGCTGGAATGCGCATGAAATTTTGAAAAATGTTCCGGTGATGATCACCACGCTTGGTGACAAGGGCTCGATAGTAACGACGGCCGAAGGTGAAGAATTTGATATTAAACCGTGTCCGCCAGAATCAGTCGACGATCCGACGGGAGCAGGGGATGCTTACCGCGCTGGATTTTTTGTGGGCGTAGAAAAAGGTTTTGATTATCAGGTGTGTGGGCAAATGGGGAGTGTTGCGGCTAGCTATGCAGTAGAGTCCTATGGAACGCAGCATCATCAGTTTACATTGAAACAATTTAAAGATCGTTATAAAAAAACATATAATCAAGATTTAAAAATTAAATAGGAGGGTATGCACAAAGTTCTTAGAACGCTCATTATTTCCGACCTGTTCATTGTTGGTAGCTTTGGTTTAATTCAACCAATATTTGCCGTTTTCCTGTTAAAAGGAATAAGCGACGCAACAGTGTTTGGGATTGGTATCGCGCTCGCGATCCAACTTCTCACGAAGTCATTGTTCCAGATTTTAATTGGCAGGTGGGACGATGCGGAGCCGGGAAATCGCCGTGAGCTCTTAACATTGATTATCGGTTCGTTTTTGATTGCGATCACCCCGTTTGGCTATGCAGCTGCTTCAAGCATGCTCTTCATTTACGGCTTTCAAATTATTTATGGCATCGGCGGAGCATTGTCGTTCCCAAGCTGGAGAATCATGTTTACGCGCTATGCTCATCAGGAAAAAGAAGGGTATGAGTGGAGTGTCTACGACACTATTATTAGCTTGGCTACCGCCGTTACTGCTGCAATTGGTGGCTATATTGCCCAGGTATATTCTTTCCGCTATCTTTTTGTTTTTGTAGGCTGCATGTCTATAATCGGCGCTGGTTTTATCATTACGATTTTTAAAAACGAATTTACGACGCTGCCTAAATGGGGGGCAATGATGGATGAGCGAAAGAAGCGTGTTTCGCGTCCGCGCAAAAAGACTGGCGCAAAGAAAAAGAAAAAAGTATGATTATTCAGTACGTTTTGTTGGGAATTTGTAGTGTCGTATTTTTGGGAATTGCGTGGAAAAAATTTAGCGTTGCTTTTGGAATACTCATTGTCGCACTTCCGACGTATTTGCTTCGTTTAAAAATTGGCCCATTACCTTCAACATTGCTCGAGGTTTTATTTGGCCTATTTTTTTTGGTTTGGCTCGTGCGGTATGCCAAAGACGACGGTCGCGTAATTACTGAAACAATTAAAAAGCGACCATATTTTTTTATTGCCATTGGAATATTTTTTGCGGCTTCGCTCCTGGGTGTAGCGGTTAGTGATATGGTACTGTTATCGTTCGGGCAGTGGCGTGCGTATTTCTTGGAACCAGTACTCTTATTTCTGGTTTTAATCGGACGAACTAAATATTTTGAAGTGCGTCATTATACATGGCCGCTGCTTATCTCTACGGTCAGTATTGGTTCCTATGCAATAGTGCAAAAGTTTACCGGGTATGGAATTGCCACGCCCGAATGGACTGCAGCAGCCACCAGGCGCGTTACGGCTTTTTATACATCACCCAATGCGGTAGCGCTGTACCTGGCGCCACTCGTACCGCTTGCAATCGCCTGGGGAATTAAACGTTACCGAGAAAACAAAAAACTCCCTGCTTACGCAGCATTCTTGGTTGCCGCCCTTTCGCTGGCGGCTATTGCATTTACTTTTTCGCAAGGTGCTTTCATTGCGCTTTCGCTCGGTTTCGTTATATTTATCGGCCTTTTAGGCTATAAAAAAAGCGCGATCAGTATTGTCGTTATTGGTGTGGTAGCAGCCTGTGCAATCATTTTTTTCCCTAATAGTTTACCAGTTCATTACAAGTCGGCGGGTAATCGAGTGTTGCTTTGGAGTTATTCAGAGCAATTTCTTTCTGCCTCGCCCAAGAATTTTGTTTTGGGGGCGGGTGTGAGGCAGTTTTTCCGCAAAATCCAAAAACCGCACTATGATGTCAAAAAAATGGAACGTCTTATTTATCCTCACAATATCTTTTTAAATTTTTGGACTGAGACGGGACTGTTCGGCATGCTTTCTTTTACGGCGCTCTATGTGTATTTGTTCGTCAGCGCCTTTCGTTATTACCGCCATAGAGACAAAATATTGGGAACAGGGATTTTTGTGATGCTCATAGTGATGTTTGTTCATGGGCTTATTGATGTTCCGTATTTTAAAAATGATTTAGCCATGCTTTTCTGGGTGTTAGCTGCTTTTATCTTCACAGTCGAAGCAAAGCAATTTCCTCAGTTCCAGAAATCGGCTGTTTAAAGGTGGGAGCCTTATGTTGTACTACATTCTCAACCTGTTGTTGGCCCCCGGAATAGTTTTGCACGAGCTGAGCCATGCTTTGTTCTGCTGGTTGTCAGGCATCGAGATTTTTAAGATGAAGTTGTTTGGGTTTGGTAATCCACCGGGCTATGTGGAACATGCTGAGCCGGAGACGTTTGTTCAGAATTTGCTTATTTCTTTTGGGCCGCTCATTTTTAACTCGTTTGGCGCGCTTGTTTTGTTTGGCGGAATACAGGAGCCCTGGCTCAGTTATCAGAATATTATTTTTGCCTGGCTTGCCGTTGTGCTCGGGCTTGAAGCGATACCGTCGGAAGGCGATGCTCGGGCTCTGTGGGAGGTCAGTAAGCGGCAAATTAAACGCAATCCGCTCGTGGCAATCGGTTTGCCGTTTGTCGTACTTCTCTATGCATTGAATTTTTTACGGCGGTGGAAATTAGGGTTTGTGTATATGGTTTTTTTGGGAGTGGTGGGGATGGTTTTATTGAAAAAATAAATGCAATAAAAAACCGTTCTTTAAGAACGGTTTTGTTTAGGGGTCTTCGGGGTAGGAAGCGCGTCGGGAAGTTTTTTTCGGAAACGGCTATCATCAATTAGCAATACCAAGAGAATAAGAAGTGTTCCGCTGCAGGCGAGTATATAACGCTCGGTACCAATAGCCATGCCGATTGCCGCCGCCATCCAGAGTCCCGCGGCGGTAGTTAGTCCTTCAATCCGATCTTCACGATGAATGATGGTGCCGGCGCCGATAAAACCAATACCCACAATTACCTGTGCTGCTACACGCGCGGGGTCACTTGAATTAAAGGCGTGAACTGACAGGACGGTAAACAGGGTTGATCCGGCTGTGACTAATGAGTGGGTGCGTACACCAGCTGGTTTACCGACCCGTTCTCGCTGCCAGCCGAGCATTCCGCCCAAAATAATTGCTAAAATAAGCTGAACTACATTAAAAAGTTCATCCATAAAAGATTATAAAAAGAGACATTTAATCATCTCAGTATACCACATATTGACGTTTATTAAAATAATTGATAGGATTGTCTTGTTCAAAACGGGCCAATAGCTCAATTGGTAGAGCATCGCGTTTGCAACGCGAGGGTTTGGGGTTCGAGTCCCCATTGGTCCACACTTAAATTCTTCTTCAAAAATTAAGTTTACATTCCGAACTAACGTAAAAATAGTTCTTTTAATTTTTCTATGGCCACTAAACAGTCTACCGTTGATTTTATTCTCGACCAGCTATCTGTGCTGGGCAATGTTGCGGCGCGAAAAATGTTTGGTGAATACGCCCTATATTGTGAAGGTAAGGTGGTTGGCTTGGTGTGTGACGATACTTTATATATAAAAATTACCGAGCCAGGAAAAAATTTTGTTGGAGAACTGTATAAAGAGGGTGCTGCCTACCCGGGAGCTAAACCTTCGATGGTGATTGAAGCCGAACAGATCGAAGACTGTGATTGGCTGACCGAGTTGGTCCGAATTACTACGGATGCATTGCCAGTACCAAAACCAAAAAAAGTTACCAAAAAGTAATTTTGTAGTATGAACATACAAACCAATGATCCGTTGCACGGCAAAACACTCAAAACGATTGTGGAGTTTTTGGTTGATTATTATGGTTGGGATGGGCTTGGTGAGCGCATCCAGATCAATTGTTTTGTAAATAATCCCAGTATTAATTCCAGCCTTACTTTTTTGCGCAAAACCCCCTGGGCGCGGGAAAAAGTAGAGAAATTATATCTTCGTACCATCTAAGGCTTTACGCGGAAGTATTTTGCGGGTAGAATATAGGCGTAAACAGAAACACATGCTTCATAACAACCGCACAAAAACATGGTCCAGTTTTACTGGAAAAAACGTCCAAGTATAATGTTGGGCGTAGTTTAACTTTGTTTGCTCCGCCCATCAGGGTGGTTTTTTATTTAATCTTTAAACTATGAATCAGCTAACTCCTGAGTCGCTTCGTAAACTTGTTATCGCGCTCGCTATCTACCTTACGTCACTTTTTGCCGCTAATACGCTCGGGCTTAAAATAATGCCGTTTTTATTTGGCCTGCATGTTTCGGTTGGGGTCATTATGTTTCCGGTTGTATTCATTATGACCGATGTGGTAGGTGAGGTCTACGGCAAGCAAATTGCCCGGTTTTTTGTACTCGCTGGGTTTGTGAGTACCGCGCTTTTTATCCTCTATTCATTTGCGTCGCTCGCTTTGCCCTGGTCAGCACAAGGTGAATGGGTGCACGAAGGGTATGGCCAAGTGTTTGGCATGTCGCTTCGTATTGCGATTGCCTCACTCGTTGCGTATGCTGTTGGTGAATATCAAGACGTCGTAACGTTCTTTTTCTTCAAACAAAAATGGGGTAGCCGCGCCTTCTGGCTGAGGTCGTTTCTGTCTAATCTCTGGAGCCAATTGTTCGATACGGTGCTCTTTATGGTCATTGCTTTTGCTGGTGTATACGAAACCCGCCTGCTGATAAATCTCATAATTTCTTGGTGGCTCTTTAAAGTTGCCGTCGGAGCATTCTATACGCCGCTCTCGTATCTCGGTATTTATTTGCTCCGCGCCCGCAACCCTCAGCCAGCGCTTACTCCTACTATGTAAAACTATGTTTGTTAAACCTGTTAAAACAAGAATATTTAAGGAAAAAGAAAATCTGTTGGCATTTGTCCTGCAGTATCTTAAAAAACCAAAAGATGGTTCGGTAGTTGTGGTAACCTCCAAAATTGTAGCCCTCGCAGAGGGGCGAACAGCCGAGCCAAAAGATGAAGCGACTAAAGTTCGTTTAATTCAAGAAGAAAGCGATGTGGCGATTGAAACAAAATATGTTTGGTTGACGCTCAAAGACGGTATGCTCATGGCGTCTGCTGGGATTGATGAATCAAACGCGAACGGAAAATTAATTTTGTTACCAAAAGACAGCTATCGTGCTGCACATGTTTTGCGTCGGCAACTGAGGCAAAAATGGGGGCTTAAAAATTTGGGTGTATTGATTACGGATAGTCGGACGATGCCTCTGCGGGCTGGAGTCACTGGGGTAGCGCTCGGGTACGCGGGGTTTAGAGGTGTGCGCGATTACCGCGGCAAGCCAGACATATTTAATCGTAAGTTTAAATTTTCAAGGACCGATGTGGCCGATAGTCTGGCCGCCGCCGCTGTGCTCGTCATGGGTGAGGGGTCGGAGCGGTACCCGCTCGCGGTGATTGAAAAGGCACCGATTGATTTCTGTAGTACTGTGAATGGCAAAGAGCTCTGTATTGACCTTAAAGATGATATGTACGAACCTTTGTTTCCACGTATTTTTAGACGATAAAGGTCACTTATCCACCGTCGCCCTTGTGCAATAAACTCTTAGGAGTATCTTGGTGTGCACCGTTCCAGGCGCCGTTCTTTAGTAATCCCATACCAAGGGGGAGATAATGGACAACAAACCGACTCGGCCCGAGTTTGACCCGGAGCTGGTGAAGCTCCTGTTCGATTTTCAGCAGCCCGCTGCCTTCAAGGCGGCACTCAGGTCACTTCATCTTGCGTCGTCTCAGATTGCTCGTGCCGAGCTGGAGCTCTACCGGCGCGGCACTTTCACGCTGATTCGAGCGGCCTAGTCGTATCGCGACTTCGACATCGCATTTTAAGCCCCGACTTCGGTCGGGGCTTTGCTATTGTTACCCTAAAGCGCTTGTGATACAGTACGACCGTAATTTTTACTATGACACTCCCTGTTCATATCGCAATTATTCCAGATGGTAACCGTCGCTGGGCCAAGCAAAAAGGCCTGGCAAGTTTTTTTGGTCACCGACAAGGAGCCGAGCAGTTTGAAGAAACACTCCTTGCAGCGCTTGATGAAGATGTAAAGTACATTACTGTTTGGGGTTGCTCAATCGATAATGTAACGAAGCGGGATACTAAAGAGGTGGCTTTTTTGTTTAAGTTATTTGAGCAGCATTTTAAAAAATTATTAAAGAGCAAAGTGGTTCATGGCCGTGGAGTCAGAATTCGTTTTTTAGGAATTTGGAAAAAATATTTTCCGGAGAGCTGCCAAGCAGTAATGCGTGAAGTGGAAGAAGCAACAAAAAAATATACCAACTATAATCTCACGTTTTTGCTTGCCTATAGCGGTGTTGAAGAAATGACCCAAGCAGTTCAGAAAATAGCAGTAAAAAAAGTCAAACAGCCTGACCTGATAATTACTCCGGAAACGATTAAAGAATTTTTATATACTAAAGAATTGCCGGCAGTTGATCTGGTTATTCGCACGGGCTCGGAGAATGACCCGCACTTTTCGAGCGGTTTTATGATGTTTGATGTTACGGATAGTCAGCTTTATTTTACAAAAATATTGTGGCCGGATTTTGGCAAAGACGAATTACGTACTGCCTTGGTACGTTTTGCCGGTGTCGAGCGACGCAAAGGAAAGTAATTTCTAAGAGGGTTTTAACTGCTATAATGATGGTGCACTGGTTGACAAAATAGCGATTTTGTTATAAGACTCCGGTGTTCTTGGGTATTTATTGCCAAAGATACATATCTAATTAACGCCAACCTGCACGAGGAGCTGCTCATGTTGCGTTCGCTCACGGTGTTCCTACCAATCCTGTTTCTCATTTTTGGGTGTAATAATCGACCAACGAAAGTTGCGCGGGTCGATGCAGGAAATGTACCGGTGCCTCAACAGGTTCTGAAGGGTGCGGGACGTCACCGCATTGTCATCAAAACGCCCGGAGGTATATATGAGCGGTCGCCGCAAATCGAAGCAATCTGCGAGCGTGCCGAGGAGGTGATCGAAGAAGGTTCGGCGGACATGGTCTGTCTGGCTCCACGGGTCACGACGGTTACCTGGCGACAAGAGGCTTGTGGGGATATGTATTCATGTGTAGTGCAGCATGGTAGTGGGCCGGTTCCGGTAGCACGCCTTGCGTTTGGCACCGATGAGGCAGAGCAATTAGCGGCTTTGCCATGTTTCCCGCATGACGCTTTTCCTGCCCAGGGTTTGACGTTGGCGCCGGGTCGCCAAAGCATGTGTGTCATGACGAGCTGGCTTGATGAGGAGTCCGGAGAGAGCCACTACAGCGCTGAGTGCAAGCTGTTTGGGATGTTGCACTAAAGAAGTGATGTCAAATAGAGTGAGCAAAAAACCAGAGGCTCACACGCTGTAATCCGAAATAATTTCGAATTACAGCGTGCCGCTGGTTTTTTTGTTGTTTAAAATTTCTTGACAAGAGGACGGTGAGCGGGCATGGTACCTATCAGCAGTTTATTCTTAAAGTATGCATGTATGAAAGTATTTCAAAAGATCGGTATTTTTATTTTAACGCTCACGCTTGGGTTGGGTGGTCTTGCTACCACCTCATTTGCCGCCCTGCAGCCGACTATTACTGCTGTTGGCCTCAATTCGGGTGATCGGGTACAGGTTAGGGTTACGGGCGATCCAAATAGTGCTATACGACTTCTGGTAACAAGACCTGGTGCGACGAATCCGGTAAGTTTTGATTCGTTCGGCACTACGGATGCTTCAGGAAATTTTGTAACAACGATTAGTAGCGGAACGTATGGTATTTCGCCCGGCGTTACAACAGCGGTTGTTGTCAATGGTTTTACCTCGTCAAATGCTACCTGGCCGGCCTACACCAGTGGTCTGACACTTAGCCCGAGTGACACTGTGTACGTAGCCCCCGGACAAACTGTAGTAGTAACACCTTCGGCGCCTGTTTTTATCGCGTACAATACTAATAGTTCGGTTTTAAATCCAACTGTTGTGAGTGCAAGCCGAGTAACGCTCGCTGGTTTGGCTTTGGGCAGTGCTAAGGTGACCTTATGTTCTTTTAATGTCGGTTGCGCTACGCTGACTGTAGTAGTTCAGACTGAACAACGCACCCGTGTTTCTTTAAGCCAAGATACAGTCACGCTTCGGATGAATCAATCAGTTGATGTAACGCTTTCGGGAGACATAGCAAATAATTATTTTGTTGAGACAAATTCTAATACGGGAATTGTTTCCACCTCTTTTCCAAACGCTACAACACTTCGGTTGACGGCGGTTGGTTCCGTGAATGGTTCGGCAACGTTGAATGTTTGCTCGCATACTGCCAACGTTGATTGTGCGACACTTGGAGTGAATCTTGTGGTTGCTACTCCATCAACGATTACACTTGGTCAAACTGTAGTTGCCTTACAACCAAATGTTACTCGCGATATTACTATTTCCGGGGCTGCTGGTTCCTATGTTATTTCCAATCGGTCAAACTTTGACACAGCAGTCGTGCAAGCACAAGTTCGAAGCGCCACGCTTCGTGTGCGAGGCGGTGTGCAAGATGGTTCTGGAACGGTCGTCGTTTGTGCGGTTGAAGATGCAAACAATTGTGCGACACTCACCGTTACCAATACTGCGACTCCAAATCCTCAACCAACAGCACCAATCGTGCCGGGAATAAGTGTTTTTCAGACGCAGCGCATTGTGGTGCTCAGCTGGTCACCAAGCAATCAGAGTACTGGTTATTCTGGGTATATAATTTACCGTTCCGAAACAGCCGGAACGCTTGGTAAAGTAGTAGGCCGAGTTGATAAAAATGAAACTTTTTTTGCAGACACAAAAGGACTTGCGGGTAAAACGTATTATTACGCAGTTGTGTATTATTGGGATTACACTGGTATGACCAACTTTCCTCAGACAACGGTGCGTATTCCTTAACCCGTATCTTAAGTAAGTAAAAATAACGGCTGAAAACAGCCGTTATTTTAATTCAGGGTACGTCAAGGCCTAAAATACCTTATTTTAGCCAAAATATTGCATAACCCCCTTGACAAAAGCCCTTTTTTATGCTAAGGTGAGTAACCTTAAGATATAAGGTCTTGGGGTCGGTTCTTTACAAAATTTTGCCTAAGGTTGGGGAATGTACTCTTTAATTTTTTGAAAAGTGTATTCCCCCAACTTTGAGGT
>CAZECR010000009.1:0-7394 GCA_964510495.1 uncultured Gammaproteobacteria bacterium | reverse complement strand
GCATGGTGCTCACGAGCATCAAGCGTCAGTACGACACCACCGACTTCCAGGCGTACGGCGAGTTCTCTGGCCAGGAGGGGAAGCTCTTTTTCCCCAAGTGCATCATCACGAACCGCTAGGCGCCGCCTCCACGCTCCCAACGGAGCAGGGGAGGCGCACATCGACCTCGCGTCCTCCCCATTCTGTTTCTAAGAAATTTGGAATCAGAATGGGCGCGAGGTTTTTTGTTTCTCTGAATACACCTTTGACAGGTGTATTTTTTTCGTTCACTATACCTAAAGACCGTTATTCTTGAAATTGTGTGTATGAAAAAAACTATTCTCCCGCTTTTTTTATTAGCGACTATTCTTAGCACCTTTTTATTTTCTGAAAAAGCGGTTGCAGGCGTTACTGCTCACCCAAGTATTTTATTAAAGGGTGATACGCTAGCAGCAGCTGAAAAAAAGAAAGCAGCAAATGACCCGAGTTGGGTTAACCTGAAAGCGGCATGCGACAAATATGCCGGGGCAACGGTCGAGTACCCCGATGGTAAAGCGTATGGTGATAGCAAATTAATTGGCCTTGGCTACCAGGGCGATGGCTACAATGAACCAATTTTTGATTTAGGAATTTGTTATCAACTTACTAAAACGGGTGACAGTGCTGCGGCGCAAAAGTATGCGACTAAGGGAATTGATATTCTCATGAAAATGTCAGTACCGCCCGGTCAGGCCCATGCGTATAATCCACTCACCGATAGCGGGTATGGTATTCGCAACTTTGGTGTCGCTATGGCAATTGGCTATGATTGGCTGGGTGAAGCTATGACTACAGCTCAGAAAAAACAAGTGTATACCAGTTTGAATTATTGGATCAGTGAATTCGAGCGAAAAGGTTTTGGTTACGAACATCCGCAAGGAAATTATTTTGCCGGGTACTTTGCCGCGAAGGCGCTCACGGCACTGGCGACCGAAGGTGATAATCCCGAAGCTACAAAAATGTGGACGAGCTGGAAAACAAAGTATGACACAGTTGTGCAGCCGTATTATCAAACGTGGATGAAAGGCGGCGGTTGGCCAGAAGGTTGGAACTATGGCGCGCTCGCGACTCAAAATATGCTCTGGCCCGTAGTAGCTGCCTACACAGCTGAGGGAACTGATCTCACCCAAGATCAAACACACCCTTTTGGTTTTGTGAAAGACCAAGCATACAACCTAATGCATTTTGCTTGGCCTAGTTTAAAGTCGCTCGATGATGCGGGTACAGTATACGAAGGGGATAACCCAACACCAACTAATTCAGCACTCTTCACATTCGAAGCTTTTACGCTTCGACTCCTCAAAAAACCAACTGCGCCGGTATTCCAAAGTTATGCGGCGGCAACTCGGGCAGTCAGCGGTGGTGCGCCACTTTGGCAGGAATTTTTATTATGGGACAGCTCGGCCCCGTCCTCTCCTTATCAAAGTGAGCCGTTGTCGTTTGCCACGGTGACACAGGCTGCCGTACGTTCCAGTTGGAATACTGATGCTGTCTGGGGTTCGTTTACGGCTGGACCATATGTGAATTATCCGGGGTCTGGCGAAGCATCATTCAATCAAGGAAGTCTCGTACTTGTTCAAGGCAATACACCGTTTTTAGTTAATCCAACTGGCGCGCTCAATCGTAATGCGGTGACTGGTAAAGATGATCCGTCGTATGGCGATCAGATTTACGATGATCGCTATGGCAGTAAAAAAAGAATTTTAGCTAATATTTTTTATCCAGGGAGTGGGCAGTTAGCCTTGTCGCCTGATTTGAGCGACCTGTCAAAAGCGCCTGCCACGCGCCTGGTTAATTTTGAAGACGGGGGATCGTACACGGCGATGCAGGGCATGCATCTTGAGGCGATGTATCCAAAAAATATGGTAACTAATTGGACCCGAAATATTGTCTACGTACGTCCGAATATTTTTGTGGTGGCCGATAGCACCAGTATCCCGGTAGCGCGTGATCAGTTTCAGGAATTTTATCTCGCGGCTACGCCTAAAGAAATTACATCTAGTGTTGCAGGTAGTCACCAGGTTCGGGTTACCAATGGTGCTGGAGTCGTTGGAACAGTTACGACACTCTTACCAGAAGCGAATAAAGTAACACTTACTAATGTATTTAACAGTAACAAAGTCTATCGCCTAGAAGTACGTCCGGCCACTACGGCCACGACTCAAAATTGGTTAACAACGTTTGAGGTTGGTTCTAGTCAAACGCAGCAAAGTAAAATCACAGTAACAGGAACAGCCGGTTCTTCCGGTGTACTTTTGGGTGGAACAAAAAATACTGCGGTGGTGTTTAGTGGCAGTAGCAGTAATGCAACACTTGCGTACACTGTGCCTACTGCACAAATCGAACACATTATCACAAATCTGAATCCCAACGCCTCGTACGCAATTACCGTAAGTGGAGGTAAGGTTACTGTTGCAAATGGTACTGGGTTTGCTGCGAGCGGCGCAGGTGTGCTGCACTTCTTTACTGAAAACACTGCAGTTACCAGCGCGCCAACTGCCTCTCCGGTGCCAACGCTTCCAAACCCTAGCCCAGCCCCAACAACGCCAGCCGCCCCTGGGCAAAATGCAGTGTTGCGTCCTGTCTATTATTTGTATAATCGTACCTACGGCTTAGACTTCTATACAGTTAGCGCTCCCGAGCGCGCTGCGCTGCTTAAAAATAGTGCTGTGTGGCAGGATAAAGGAATTGTTTTTAAAGTTCCTGGGGCAGGAAAATGTACTAACCCCGAGATTGCGGTCGTCCGGCGTTTGGCGCTCAAAAATGGACGCGGCTTTCGCTATGTAACGGGAGATTATGAAATTGATGGGTTGAGCGAAGGGGTTTACAAGGGGCAGTTCAATAATAACGGAACAGTTTTTTGTGGCACAGTCCTCGCCCCCTCAGCGGATACCGTTTCGGTGTATCGTATGGAGCGTGTCAACGGCTGGAATACTCGGTTTACCACCTCGCTTTCTGAATACAACCGACTTATCCACTCTGGCAGCTGGGTAGGGAAGGGGATTGTCTTTTTTGCCCAAAAACCTTAATGATTTTAAAGGTTATTTTTTATTGCTCAGGGGGCTGCTTTATGGTATACTCTCCTAACGCTCGAAGAGTACCCAAAAAAATCCAATAAAAACAATATGTAGTGTTGTTATCCACAGTTAGACCACTACAGGTAGTATTTGATCTGTGCTATAATGAAATTCCTAACCCGAATTTCATTATTTTTTTAACACGCCCGTATGTCGACGATACTCAAGATCAAGAAGCGCGACGGTTCGATCGCTGACTTCAACCCGGAAAAAATTGCGAGCGCCATCGCCAAGGCCTACAAAGAGGTGCGCGGCACGCCGGACCTGCCTAAAATTACTTTGATTACGCAGAGTGTTACGGATCAGCTTGAGCATTCGTTCCAAGAATCGACTCCGGCCGTTGAAGCGGTTCAGGATTTTGTGGAACGCCAGCTCATGCAGGAAGGTTTGTTTGATGTTGCCAAGACGTATATTTTGTATCGCTACGAACATGCCAAAGAGCGTGAAGAAAAGAAAAAAGAAGTGATGGAAAAAATTGAAAAGAATGATCTGACTGTCGTGAAGCGCTCAGGCAAGACTGAGTATTTCTCATTCGACAAACTCCGCCGTTCGCTCAGCTACACGCTCAAGGGTCTTGAGGATTCAGTTAATCCAGAAGCCCTCCTCAACCAATGCCGCAGTGAACTCTACGAAGGTATTAAGACTTCGGACATTGCTCGCGCGCTTATCATGACGGCTCGCGCCATGATTGAGCAAGATCCGGCGTATGCCAAAGTTGCCGCTCGCCTTCTTTTGAATATCAACTATAAAGACACTATCGGGGCTGACGTTATTGATTTTACGAATCTTGAAAAGCAATATCGTGAAGCTTTTGTGCGCAACATGCGCCGCGGTGTCGAGATCGAACGCCTGGATCCAAAATTACTTACCTTTGACCTTGAAAAATTAAGTCAGGCGTTGGTGATTGAACGTGATGATTTGTTTGTTTATCTCGGTCTCCAAACGCTCTACGATCGTTATTTCCTCAGCGATCACGCTACCAAACAAGTTCTTGAAACCCCGCAAATGTTTTGGATGCGTATCGCTATGGGTAGCGCAATTGGTGAAAAAGAAAACCGCTATGAGCACACGATCCGCTTTTACGACATCATGTCGAAGCTGCTCTACACCCCATCAACCCCAACTTTGTTCCATGCGGGTACACACAAACCGCAGCTTTCCAGTTGCTATTTAAACACCGTTTCGGATTCTTTGGACAACATTTTCAAAACCTACGCCGACAACTCTCAGCTTTCCAAATGGTCAGGTGGTATTGGCACGGACTGGACCAACATTCGTGGCACCGGCGCCTTTATTCAGGGAACGGGCGTTGAAAGCCAAGGTGTTATTCCGTTTCTTAAAATTGCCAACGATGTAACCGTGGCCATTAACCGCTCTGGCCGACGCCGCGGGGCTGCATGTGTATATCTTGAGTCGTGGCACTACGATGTCGAAGCCTTCCTCGAACTTCGTAAGAATACCGGTGATGAACGTCGCCGCACCCACGACATGGACACAGCCAACTGGATCCCGGATTTGTTTATGAAACGCGTGCGCGAAGATGGTCAGTGGACGCTCTTTTCCCCAGACGAAACACCGGAACTCCACCATATTTACGGCAAACGTTTTGATGAACGCTACGAACGTTATGAAAAATTAGCTGATGAAGGAAAGATCGTCCTCTTCAAACGCATGAAGGCCCGCGACCTCTGGAAAAAAATGCTCGCCATGCTTTTTGAAACTGGCCATCCTTGGATCACCTTCAAAGATCCGTCAAACGTTCGCTCACCACAAGATCACGTTGGTGTGATTCATAATTCAAACCTTTGTACCGAAATTACGCTCAACACCTCGGCTGACGAAACTGCTGTTTGTAACTTGGGTTCACTTAACTTTGCGAAATTTATTGTTAATGGAAAATACGACGAAGCTTTGGTCAAGGAAGTGGTTACGATCGCGATGCGCATGCTGGACAACGTGATCGATATTAACTACTACCCAACCGAAGACGCTAAGCGCAGTAACATGCGTCACCGCCCGGTTGGCCTTGGTATTCGCGGTTACCAGGACGCGCTCTACTTGCAAGGAATTAATTTTGATTCTGAAGCCTGTGTACAGTTTGCTGATTATAGTATGGAAGTGGTTGCTTACTATGCAATTCTTGCCAGTAGCGATCTCGCCCGTGAACGCGGCGCCTACGAAACGTTCCGTGGATCGAAATGGGATCGTAGTATTTTGCCTCTCGACACCCTTGACCTCTTGGAACAAGAACGCGGCGAACGCATTGATGTTGATCGCACTGCTCGCATGGATTGGAGCGTGGTTCGAAAGTCGATCAAAGAATACGGTATGCGCAACTCCAACTGTTTGGCCGTTGCACCAACTGCGACAACTGCAAATATCGTGGGCTGTCTGCCAACCATCGAACCGATCTACAAAAATATTTACGTGAAATCTAACCAAGCTGGCGACTTCATTATCATTAACCCATATTTGGTTGATGATCTCAAGAAATTAAATCTTTGGGACTTCGAAATGCTGGGTAAGATTAAATATCACGACGGTAACATTTCACAGATCCACGAGATTCCTGAACATATCCGTGCTAAGCATAAAGAAGTCTTTGAGATTAATCCGCGCTGGCTTATCAAGTCCGCAGCGTATCGCGGTAAATGGATTGACCAGAGTCAATCGCTCAATATTTACTTCAACGGCACATCGGGCAAGGAACTGAGCGAAGTGTACATGTATGCTTGGGAAATGGGTCTCAAGACCACGTACTACCTCCGCACCCTCAGTGCTTCACAGGTAGAAAAATCGACCGTTGATACCGGTAAGTATGGCTCGACGCACACCCGCACCAGCACAGCAGGCGGCGCCTCTACTACATCGGCTGCTCCGGTAATTATTCCTGAAACACCGAAAGCTGAACCTGTCGTCATGATGATGCAGGCGAACGACTTGCCAGACCTGAAAGAAATTAAAGCCTGTTTGATTAATGATCCGACCTGCGAGGCCTGTCAGTCCTAACTTAAACTTTTTTTCACCCCGGTCTTTACCCTTTAAGTTTCTCCGCTATGCCACTCACAAAAACAGATCAACGTGTCGATATCAACAAACGCCGCGTTATCAACGGCGAAGATGCTGACGTGATTCAGCTCTACCCCATGAAACATTTGTTTGCCTGGGAAGCCTACAATACGGGTAACGCCAACCACTGGCTCCCGACTGAAATTAGCATGCAGAAAGATATCGAACAGTGGAAGTCGCCAACGTTTCTCAATGACGATGAACGCAAGGCGCTCAAAACTGTTTTAGGTTTCTTTACGACGGCAGATTCGATCGCAGCCAATAATGTGGTTTTGGGTTTCTATAAACACATTACCTCGCCTGAATGCCGCATGTACCTCTTGCGCCAAGGCTACGAAGAGGCGATTCACACCCATGCGTACCAGTACATTGTTGAAAGTCTCGGACTTGATGAAGGGGAGATCTTCAATATGTACCGCGAAGTTGATGCGATCTATAACAAAGATCAATTTATTCTTGGTTTCAACGACGGTATCTTTGATCCGAATTTCAAGACAGGTACTTTTGCGAGTGATCAGAAGTTTCTCGAGAATATGTGTGTGTTCTCACTAATTTTGGAAGGCATTTTCTTCTACAGTTCATTTGCCGTTATGTTCGGTTTTCAGCGCCTCAACAAGATGATTGGTTCCGCCGAACAAATTCAGTACATCATGCGCGATGAATCGCAGCACTTGAACTTTGGTATCAACCTCATTAATACTATCAAAGAAGAACAGCCAGAACTTTGGACCGCAGATTTTCAGGCGCACATTATTGATCTCGTGAAACAAGCTGTTGTGCTCGAATACACCTTTGCCCAAGAAGTATTCCCTAAAGGCATCTTTGGTATGAATGCGGACGGCTTCAAGCAATATATTGAATACATTGCTGACCGCCGTCTCGCGCGCGTTGGACTCCCAACCCAGTACAATATTCCAAACCCATTCCCATGGATGAGTGAAGCGATTGACCTCTCAAAAGAAAAGAATTTCTTTGAAACTCGTGTGACTGAGTACAAGGTCGGTGGAACGCTCGATTGGTAAAAATCTAAGCACTTCAAAACCCCTCGGCATGAGGGGTTTTGTTGTTTTGAGCGGTAATTGTGAGCCCTTAGAACCCGAACAAGTAGTTGCCCACCACCAACCAGTTGACGGGAAACCATTCTTTTGTTATTCTAGGCTCCAGTTTAGACATTTGCCGCGGTAGCTCAGTGGTAGAGCGCAGCCCTGAAGAGGCTGGCGTCGTCAGTTC
>CAZECR010000008.1:20580-33993 GCA_964510495.1 uncultured Gammaproteobacteria bacterium | reverse complement strand
AAACTTTTGCAAACTGCTGTAGCCATCAAGTCTGAAAATGACTTAACTGTTTAACGCTATGGCAATCATCATAAACATTGACGTTATGCTTGCGAAGCGGAAGATGAGTGTCACCGAGCTTGCCGAGAAAGTCGGTATCACGATGGCTAATATTTCTGTCTTGAAAAATGGCAAAGCAAAAGCAGTGAGGCTAACAACCTTGGAAGCGATATGTGAAGCGTTGTGTTGTCAGCCTGGGGATATTCTGGAGTATAAGAAATAAGGAAAATATCATTAGACAAATATGAAAGAATGATTAACAATCGTTCTTTTTAAATTAAAACAAAAAAGCACGCATCTTTCGAATTGTGCTCTTCCGCGAAATTCCTGGCGGGTCGGACGGGACTCGAACCCGCAACTTCTGCCGTGACAGGGCAGTGCTCTAACCATTGAACTACCGACCCAGGAACGTTATGATTATATAGAGTTATGAGTAACTTGTCAATTGTTTGTGCAGTGGGTAAAAGTATTGTACTCGTCTATGTAGAAAAATTAAAAACAGACTGCTTTGCCCGAACCTTGGATTCCCGCCTGCCTACCGGACAGGCAGGCCTGCGCGGGAATGACCCTAAATCGGCAGGGGCGACAATACTGTTTAGAATTAAAAAAGGCCCTTAAAGTGTTCGATAGACGGTAAGAGTAAAGGAGGGGGTACTCAATACCAATCTACCAAACACATTTCAGGGCCTTTTAATAGTTTTATACTAGCAGCATTGAGCCTTGCTGTCAATGATTGCAGTGTGGACAGCTTATTTGGCTGCGGCGACTACTTTGCCAAAGATACCTTTGTGCTTAGCGGCGAGTGTCGAAAGGATTTTGCGATCAAGGGCGATATTGTGCTTTTTGAGAGCGCCCATAAGTGCGCTATACGATACGCCAAGGGTGCGAGCTGCAGCGTTGATTTTGATCTGCCAGAGGGCGCGGTTAGTGCGCTTCTTCATTTTGCGAGAGTCAAAAGCGTGCTGTTCGGCTTTTTTGCTGGCAGTGCGAGCAAGTTTAAGCTTGGATTTGCGACCCCAGCGAAAACCTTTAGTCAACTTAAGAATGTTTTTGCGGCGTTTAGAGTGGATGAGACCACCTTTAATACGAGTCATACAGGTACTTTAGTTCGGTAAATTAATTTGCATGATCCGATTGAGGGTTGTGCTCATGATCACGTCAGATTTTTTGTTGCGTCCGGTGTTGCCATTTTCACGACCGTTGAAATGGTTTTGTCCGGCGGCTCGTTTTTCGATTTTGCCGGTTTTGGTAACTTTATAACGTTTAGACGTTGCTTTGTGGGTTTTCAGCTTAGGCATAGTGAATAACTAAAGGATCAAGGAGCATGGAGCAAGGAGTGGGTTGTCCTTGTTCGTTGTTCCTTGTTCCTTAATTTAGGCTTTGGCAATAATGGAGGTTACTTTGTTGCCTTGTTTTTCAGTAGGTTGTTCAACGCGTGTGGCCACTTCTTTGTTAACGCTCTCGATAAATTTGCGAACGTTTTCATATGCCATGGCAGATTGCTGCATTTCGCGGCCGCGTAAAATGATTTCGATTTTAACTTTGTCACCGTTATTCAAAAATTTGAGCGTTTGTAAGCGGCGAATTTCAAGATCGTGTGTTCCGATGCGGAGCGACAGGCGGATACCTTTAATTTCCACCACATGTTGATGGGCCTTTTTGATGCGCTGTTCTTTTTCTTGGGTGTAACGAAATTGTCCAAAGTCGATAATGCGCGCTACGGGCGGATCGGACTTTGGATTGATTTCTACCAAATCTAATTCTTTTTCCCGGGCAATACGGATACCTTCAGCTGTGGGCATAACGCCAAGATTGCTGCCGTCAGTATTGAGAACCAAAAGGGTCGGGGCCTGGATGCCCTCGTTGAACTGATAGATCTTTTTTGGTTCTTCTTTTTTTCCGCGACGGGAAATACGCATAGATTTTGATATGTGGAAGTGGCGAGAGTTGAACTCGCGTCCAAAAATAGGGGGCTAGAGCGTCTACGATATGTAGTCCTCTTGTTGGTGTCCTGTCTGCCTGAAAAGAGAACCAAAAGGCAAATAGTAAGCCGAAATCAATTTCACGTTTTTATCCAATCAGCGGTGGTAAAAACGCTACTCCTGGTGTTTTTACACCAGAACAAAGTTACCAGGTGTGGCCTTGTCTGATGGGCACGGCCGTTAGGCCATTGCCGGCGCAAAGGTGCTGAAAGCGTTAGCTAGAGCAGATTTGGCTTTGGAGAATAAGTTGGCACTTATTGATTTGCCTAGGCTATTAACGAGACCTTAGGCCGTCTCGATACGCTACTCTAACAGCTTATCTCTGTCGAAACCCGGCACTCCCGGGGTTATAGTTCTTTAATGACTCGTTTGGTCTCCCGATCAATATCTCGCTTTTTAAGCGTCTCACGTTTATCAAAGGTATGTTTACCCTTGGCAACTGCGAGTTCGACTTTGATTAGGCGACTTTTACTATACATGCTTAAAGGTATGATTGTCAAGCCTTTTTCGAGGGCCTTTGTGCGTAAATAGGCAATTTCTTTGCGGTGAAGGAGGAGTTTGCGGCTGTGAGTCGGGTCGTAGTCTGGTTGGGGGCCAGCTTGATGGTAGGGAGAGATGTGGGCGTTGGTGAGAAATGCGTCATTAGTATGAAAGGTGACAAAGGCTTCTTTAAGGCTTACTTGGCCAGCTTTAACGGATTTTACTTCTGCTCCAGCCAATACTAAACCAGCCTCGATTTTTTCGAGAATTTCGTAGTTAAAGTGAGCTTTTTTGTTGTCGGCAAGGTTTGGCATAGGCGAAATTTAAGCTAGAATATCACCCTTTTGTCATTTGGGCAACCCGGCGTAGCACTCTTCCATTTTTGCTTTATTTAGAGTATAGTGGGGGAGTATGAAGAAATTTCCCTACATTTCACTGCATCCGAAATTGGGAGCGGTGCTCGAACTTATTATTGGCTTGGTTTGGCTTACGTTTTTGCCGCAAATTGATTTTTGGTGGAAACTTGTCATCTGGGGGGCAGCCCGTCTTGTTGTGTGGGTAGTTCTGCTCCGATTAGTTTTTTACTCCACCGGCCTCAGTCGGTTTAAACATTTTTTTGCTTTAGCGCTTTTTAATATCGGCATCATTGCCTATATTGTTTTTATTGATCAGTTGCTAACTCGCCAAGTTGTAGAAGCTTTGGCCGTCGCTTTACCGGCAATTAGCATTTGGCTTTTGCCAAGTACTGATCAAGAGCTATCCTTTGCGCTCAAGCCTGAACGACGGTGGCGTTTTTTTATTGCGGTACTTGGTCTTTCTGGTATGTGGAGCGGTATTATTGCCGGGCGTGCGTTTGGAGTGTATTTTATAAATATTGGCTGGCTGGTTGCTGCCATGACGCTCATTACGAGTGCAGTGAGCGCCTGGTGGTGGTGGGAATATGCTTTACCGATTGGTCGTCGGTTTTGGGAGAGTCTTTTTGTGATCACCCTGTTAACACTTGAAACCGGCTGGGCCGTCACTGTTTCACCGCTTGGATTTTTTGAAGGTGGGCTCGTTATTATTTGGATGTGGTATGTTTTGTGGCTTTTGATGCGCTTTCATATTTCTGCTGAAGGCATTGTCTGGCGCAAACAAATCGTTTCTTTTGTAATCAATGGTGCAGGGTTAGTAGCGTTAGTCACTCTTATTGCCCGCTGGAAATAGAACAAATATTTATCTGCTATTTTTTAGTTTATGAAATCACCGAATCATTTGCCTCCGCACTTACCTGCGCCAACCTGTAGTATCGAACAGCATAGTCGTCAGGAACGATTAAAACTTTTTTTAGTTGCTGCTTTTTTTGGGGTTCTGGGCGGCATGAGTGGTGCGGCAGTAATGCTCGGGTGGATTTGGCCGGTATTTAACGGAGATGTATCGTCTTTTTTTTCGTATCACAGCGCTGCCATCGCTAACCCTTTTGAAGGGCGTGTTGAGGAGGATAGTACGAATCGCTTGGTAAGTGTGTATAAAGGAATTTCAGCGGTAGGAGATGCGACCTATTTGACTGCCAAGGATTTAGTGGGTGAGGCAGCTGTGCTCAGTACGGATGGTTGGCTTATTATGTATCTGCCCGGTTTTGATGGTAGTAGTAAAAATTGGCAGGTGCTTGATGCCGATGGAACAGTATCTCCTATTCAAAAAGTATTGTTTGATCGTACAAGTGGACTTATGTATCTTAAGATCGCTGCTCAAGATCGCGTCGTTGCTTTTGCAGATGAGCAGCAACAAGGTGATGATGTTTTTGTTCGCGAAGGTAAACGCTGGTCACCGGCCAATATTGAGCTCCTTGATGCGCCCCTACTCGCCGTGAGTCATTTGGATAGTGCACCAATCACAGGGTATGCGCTGACTCGTTCCTTTTCACCAGGAGCCGCGGTTTTTACCACGCAAGGAAGATTTATTGGTTTTATTACGAAAAATAATTTAGTACTTCCGGTGCAAGGTTTTAGTTCTATTGTGACAGCAGTCCTGAGCGGCCAAGGCATTCTCTATCCAACACTTGGAGCAGAAGGAGCCTTTAATGAAGAAGAGCCGATTGTTGTAGGCGGTGAACGCATTGCCGGATTTTTGGTCAATAAAGTAGTTGTTAAGAATAGTCTTTTAAAACGAGGTGATATTATTACCGAGGTAAATGGGCAAATTGTAACAAGCGCAGTTTTGTGGCATACTATCTACACGTCAAAGACTATTGTAGCAACAGTTCTGCGTGCAAATAAAAAAGTAACACTTACCCTTACTCCTTTATCTATTTCTAATCCTTAAGTACGTATGCTTGCTATCTTACTCAAGCAGAGCAGACTTATAATCATGTGGGGAATTTTGATCGCACTTATTTCAACCGGAGTAAGTTTCGTTTTTCCAAAACAGTATAGTGCTGTAAGTCGTGTCATCATTATCTCACGCGATAAAACTGGAGTTGACCCGTACACCCAGGCGAAAGCTGCGGAACGTGTTGGTCAAGATTTGGCCCAGATCATGAAAACAACCGATTTTTTTGGTAAAGTCGTTAGTGAAAACGCCGATGCCTTTAGCGGCAATGAATGGAAGAATTTAAGTGACCGCGACAGCCGTAAGAAATGGCAGAAAGATGTGCAGGCACAAATGGTCTATGGAGCAAGTCTTCTTGAGGTAACGACGTATGCGCTTGGACAAGATAAAGCACTGGCGCTTTCTGGGGCAGTGACTAAAACGCTTGTTGCACATGGTTGGGAATATAGCGGTGGGGACGTCGCAATTAAACAGGTAGATAGCTCGCTTGTTTCGCGGCTTCCGGCTCGGCCAAATTTTATTGTTAATGCGGCGATCGGTTTCTTGGTGGGTGGATTTTTGGCCGCGCTCTGGGTAGTCAGATACCGGAAATAAAAATTGTTTGCAGCTATGCACCCTGAACTCGTTCCTTACTATGCACCGTCGCTCGATAAAAAGCCACCAGCTCCAAGCTTGGTCGGACAAGAAGCGCTTAAGTTTGCTGAATTGCAACAAAGTTTGCATGATGGAGTCGGTAGCGCGGATAATTCTTTTGTTACTGAAGAACGCGAGTATAAAAAATTAGTCGCAGAGATCGGCGGTTTGCTAAAAGATTTGGAAAACGATCGAGAAAGTCAAGGTGCTGAGTTTGATTACCACGAGCGTCTTAAGTATTGCCAAGACAAAATTGCTGAATTGAAAGAGTTTATTGATAAAAAACTTAATCTCAAGTACGGATATGAGCGGCGTTTGAGATCGGAACGAAACAAAAAGGAAAAAATGTACACCTTTGCGGAGCGTGATCGGAGTATTGTCCTTGAGGGTGAGCCGGTTTCCCTCGTTCATCTCAACCTAGCTGATTTGCCAGTTGTGCGTCATAGCTTTGCAAGTGATGAAATTTTGTATGGTAAGGAAGGTGAAGGTGTCAAAATTACCATCATGCCTTTAAATAATAAATTAGATATTTCAGTTACAGTTGGTAAGAATTTTTACAGTTCCTACAGCATTGACCCTACACCTGAAGCATTTAGAAAAATTTTTGATAATTTATTTACCTTGGTGCAAGAGGATGAGCACTCAGATTTTGCAAATGGTCCAACTCCCAGTCCTGCAGAATCAACTTCTCATATTTTGAGTGATTCTGAACTTACTCATGGAGTGTTCAGGCACGGTGTGTACTACCCCCACGAGGTGCCGCTCGTGGCTCCTGAACAACCTGAACCACGGGGTCTTTTGAGCCGACTTGCTCAGCGTTTTAAACGTCCGCTTCTCGGGCTTGGAATCGCTGGCGCACTGTTTGCTGTTCCTGAAAAAACACAACCGAACGAGGAAAATCCGCGTGTTTTGGTGGTTAAGAAAAATGATGAAGAAGCGTTGAGTCGGCGTGAAAGAGAAATGAAAGATATTTTGAATGGTCCGGTTGCTCCTGACCAGTTTCGAAGATTAGTCGCTGCTTCGCTTGCGGCAGACAGAGATCTTAATAAGTATGATCGTCACGGTAAGTCAAAATATGATCGGGTAGCGGTTGAAACTGCTTTTTTAGACGCGTTCGAACAACTTAAGCAAGGACAAGATGCTGTAATACATGGTATACTAGTACTTAAGTACGATACCGTTGCCCCACTCCTTAAAGATGCCAAGATAGATGACGCCCTGCTTAATAAAAAACGTTTTACTAAAATTGTTAAGCCTTTGCTCCGAGCGGCCAAGAAAAAGCCGCAGACGCACCGGCATCATTCTTAAGCGAATGTATATATGGAAAGATTAACTGCTTCGCACGAAAACGATCCAAATTTTCTAAAAATTGTTGAACCCGAAACAGATGTGTCTCCCAAGCTTGAACGAGCTAAAAGTAATCTTCATCTGGTAACTGAAGTACCAGAGAAACGAGTAAAAAAATTTGATAAGTTTTTTTTGAAGCGAGCGGATAGTACGCTCATTCTCGGTAAAAAAGAAATTGATTTATCCATTGATGGTCGGCAGCCATCCTATCCGGCTCGAGGCAAAAATGTTTTTGTTTTTAGTTTTGGTACTAGTCGTTATACAATATTTAAAGAAAAAGGAAAATTGTACGGTCAAGCAATACTGTTTGGTAAAGAAAGTCCGCGCGTCTTGCTTAAGGAAGATTGGGATATTGTTAATCAAATCAGTGCTTTTAAAGGAAATGTAAAATTTAATACTCGTAAGGTAGACGCTGAAGATACTATAGTAACAGGAGATGCTGAAGATACCATTGTAACAGGGGATGTTGAACACGGTGAGGTGTCGGACGAATCGAATGCTGTAGCTGCTCCACCAGACGAGCAGCCTGGATTGGTTGTGCCACTTCGGGAATCAACTGACACTGCTTTTCGTCGTGACTATACTCGTGCTCCGTCAGTCGAAAGAGTAAGTATGGTGGTGAATAAAGAATTTGATACGCTTGTTGCCAGCCCGCCCGGCGGAGTTGAATCAGCCCCAGAACCAGACCAACCAGTTACTGAAGAACAAAAAGCCCACTTTCAAGAATTACTAACCGATGCACGTGGTACGTCGGCCGAACTTGTACAGTCGCTCGCAGATAAAGGCATGGATGGTGATCATTATGCGTCGCTGAGTGTAGAATTTTCGACTGAGGATCAGGAGCAGGATGTTAAGGGTTTCGCCGCTCGCACGTTTGGGACGAGTTCAACCGGTGGCGATAGTTCGCGTTATATTGTTCCTGAAACCCAGCCGCCGCTTTTTCAAAATAGAACAAGATTAGTAGGTGTAGCTACAGACCAGGGGCGTCTCGGCACTGCGGTTATTGAAGCGACTACGCCACGTGTTCTCGAAGGCGCGGGCGATATCCTAAGCCGTGCTCTGGCTCAAGATCAATTTTCACTGTCTGTTAGTCTTGATGCTGCTCGACAGCTCCTTGCAAAGAAGGCTCGTCCGGATGAATATGTATCTGTCGCTGCAGTTACCGTAAATGCTCAAGGTGAAGTTGCTATGGCGGCGTGCGGTAGTGCTGCAGTTCTTATGGTGCGGGGTGGAAGTAAATTAGAACTTATCGACAACACGGACCCTGTTCTCGTCAAATCGCCGACTCCCAAGAATGAAGCGACAGCGGCGCAAGAAACAGTTCCATGGCTCGAATCAAAAAAAGTTGCTGGAGAGGATCACGATCAAGTCGTTGCGGCGACTCAACGTTTTTGGGATTTAGTCAGTGAATATGAGGTAGAAAAATATGCCAAACGCTATCGCGGCGAAGCTTTGCAAAAAGTGTTGTTTAATTTAGCGTTTGATCGAAATAATGCGGTAGTCCCTTTTAGAATTCAGAAAGATGTGAACGAATGGAAGCACGAACAGCCGGCCAAAGGTGAGGGTGGTCCCATCGCTCTTCAAGTAACTCATGTTGAACTTCCTGGCCAGCGTGGTTTTCTTTCCAAGCTAGGGCGCAGTAAGGCTGGTAAGTGGCTCCGCGGTGCGGCTCTCGTTGCCTTTGGTTTTTCAGGTCATAGTAAGCAGGATAGCCAACCCCCACAGCAAAATACAGCAGCTATCCAAATTACTCCTAGTAAAGGCGCTGAACAGCGAGTCGCTACCACCCCAGAGGTTAAGAATTATAAAAAAATAACTGTTGAAAGTGGGCGTGGTAATGAGCATGCTATCGTGCGTTTAGTGCAAGAACGTAACAAAGAATTACGATTCCTTGGTAATACACCAGAAGATAATGGACGCAAAGTATTAATCAGCGCTTGGACAAAGCAATTATTACGTGGCACTGATGCCGGCGGTTTTGTTGCTGCAGAATTTAACAAGAATGTTGAGCTTAACAAGCAGGGTCAGTTTGAATTTAAAAATCAAGGTGTATTTGATGATTATCTGGTCATTGCGGCGGATAGAGCGAAAGAACGAAAACATATTTCAACTGCTATTGGATATGCTGAAGGAACATATGCTGATGATCTTGGCCTCGTTAAACGCAAAAAAGTTTCATAATTTTAATTTGTATGGCTAAGCGAGGTGGGGAAACGCGTGGGGGAGAGCCCGGAGCAGAGCAAGGAAAAATTACTGATTTAAAAAAGCGCTGGGAAGCGGTTGTTGAGGTCGACTCTGCTATGGAGCCAGAAGTAATAGGGCGCATGAAGTTTGATTTTGCTGCAATTCCCACTGTAAAAAATGATAGAAAAAGACTTCAAAAAATAACTGAACTTGAAGGAAAAATTAGTGCTTTTGAAAAGGCGCTCCATATAACTGTGGCGCCACGTGCAGAAAGCAAACCGATAGTACCGGCAGCAGGTGTCGATGCTGCGCCTAAGCTTGAGGGTAGCGAAAAGCAAAAATTGCTGAATGACGATGACCAGGATACAATTGTCACGCCGAGTGGCGTTTATGGCGCAGAAGCTTCTCCAATAGTTGATGCAGAAAAAGATTGGGGCACACCGAATGTGAGAGCAATCACTGCAGAAGATGCGGATAGCGAAATTGCTTGGGCAAAAGGGTATCCTGAACTTACGGCGCTCATCAGCGATAGCTTGGATTACCCAAGTATGCGAGTATATTTCGGAGCATATTTTCGAGTATTTCATGAAAAAAATGTTACTGTTCCAGACGCTAAGCTTGGCCATATAGCCTTGACGGAAGCCGTATGGGCAACTAACGAATACAATTTTCGTGTAGCAGAGGATGATTATATAGCGATTATAAATAAAGTTGCCAAGGACGGGGTTGATGTCGAGACTGAACTGCCTGAGTTGTATGCCAAAATCGAGGCTGCGCATGATACGCTGGCAAATGCTATTGAATTGTCCATCGGTGATTTTGCAATGGCGAATGAGGATTATTTAAAAATTTTAAGTGAATTACAAAAGGAATCCGATCGACTGGTGGTCGAGAAAAAAAATCAGCTTGAACAGGAGCGGCGCAAAAAAATGTATGAGACTGTGCAGCAAGTACGTGCCGATGTTAAAGCTACTTTGGAGTATTGCGATATTAATCCTCAGGAATTTTTTCCAGATATTGATGAGCGTGTGGTTAGGGCGCTGGATTATTTTGAACAGGTAAAAGATGGTGAAATAGCCGCTGTACAAGCCGCTCAGCAGAATTGCTTGCTTGCTTTTAGTGAACTTCACGCTGCTGTGCAAGAATATTTGCAGTCACCAAACGCCGCTTCAGCTGATTTGGAAAAAACTATAACACGTGCTGAAGCCGAACAGGCACTTGAGTGGGCCAAGCGTGAGTATAAACAAAGCAGAGGAAAGTATGGGCTGAATCCGAATAGTGGACCTAAAAATGCTAAAGATCTTTTTGAATGGGGCGCATATTGGCGTACCATGCGAGAGGGGCAAGGAAAAGTAGACCCGCAAGATTTGAAGGATGCTGCTGACCGTAACGGCGAATGTGCCCGGCGTGTATTTGTTGAACGACAACTTACTGTTTGGTTTGAAGCGCTTTGTAAAAAAGCGGAAAATGCAGGTGTCGCTACTACTTTATTTGATCGGTATGTAAAAGGTGATCCGGAAGCAGGAAAACTTTTATTTAAAAAAAGAAATTTAGCCCCTCTAGAAACACTTGAAGCTGTTCGTGCATATGACGAAGCTCATGCCGCTGATCTCAATGCTCCGCCATTTGATTTGGTAAGTCAGAATGCTCAAAGGGATTATAGAAACAAGGTTGCGCGCACAGATCGTGAATTGCAAAATCTTGATCGAGAAATGAGTCGCCTCGTTAAAGAAAAAACCTGGGCTGATCCTGCTAACCCTGAGCGTGCTCGGCTAATTGCAGAACTCGCGCCAGAAATTGCGCTGAATGACACAAAAAATGCTTTGCCGCTTTCGCAAATGACCACTGCTGCTGATACGTACGGGTTTTCGCCCGATGCTCGCCGGGCAATCCAAAATGTGCTTACAAACTGGGAAACAGAACAGGCCGCTATTATACAAAAATTAGCAAAATTTGAGGAAGCACAGCATGATTCCCGAATAGCGCCCGCCAAGGTTAAAGCTGCGCGCGAAGCAATAGTTAGGCAGTCTGCGCTGTTGACTGAAAAAATTCAAAAGGGGATTGAAACATATGTTGTGCCTGAGCTTAAAAAGCAAACCCAAGCTGAAATTGCTACAATGCTGCCCTATGAAACGGTTCGGCTAGGAAGCACATCTAAAAATGTACTTCAGATCGAAGAAAGAATTTGCGCGGAGTTAATGGCTGCTCGATTAGTTTTAGAAGTGGCTTTAGAAAATTTTTTAAGTGTAGCAAATGGGCGTGAACAATTTTTAGAGGCGCATGAAAAGTACCAAGAGGCAGTTCAAAATGTACAACGATTGAACGAATCACTCCAACCGGTTCGCGACGCTGCTAAAAATGTGGAGAGCTATGTTGCGGCACGTGATCGCTACAATGCGCTGCAGCACTACGTGCCATATTTGCCAGATGATGTGCGAACGGGGCTTGTAGATGCAGTTCGAGCATGTGATGTGTTGCTACCAGGCCAACTGAGACTCCAGGCAATGGATACGCTGTTAATGGTTGGTGATATACCTGATGAAAAACTATTGGTAGCTGAATTCGCAGAAAAAGTGCGGGCGTTTGAAGTGCTTGTAGAAAAAGCGGTAGCGGGGCAAGCGGAAGCAGAAAAAGCACTGCTCAAAGAACAAAACGATACTTTTATCAAAGAAATTCGACAAGATTTTATCCGTTTTCAGGAGTTACGGCGCGAATATGAAGGTCTGAAAAAAACACTTACTCCGAAAGATGACGAGACATTGCTGAAAATATTTCGATCGGAAATTGCTTTGCGTGATGAATTTGTTGCAAAGTTTAAAGCGGCTGGAAGTACTGCTGGACTTGAAGAGTATAAAATTACGTACAAAAATAAAGTGGAGCACATGCAGGTCGCTCTCAAATATGTCGTGCTTCGGGACCGTTGGCAGCATATTTTGTCTGACCGGGAAGGGGAGATGCCTAAAAATGTTAAACAAAGAATAGAGGCTAATTTAGCGATACTCGATTCATTCTATACGACGGGTGCTACGGTCCACCGGGATACACCTCAAAGAGCAGCTGGGATAGACGGGGAACTTGGTGTACTTGAGTCTACCTTGCCACCAAAGAAAATTGGTATATTTCGCGCGATTGGAAAAAGATTATTTGGTTAAATTGTGTACTCTGTCACCCGTAGAAAATCCTCGTCAAAATCGAGGATTTTTTGCGTTTAAGGATTGACAAAAAATGTTTTTTGTGCTTAGATAGGGTTAGTTTTTTGACAACTTCATCTCAGAAAGGAGATCACGATGAGTGATCACGATGATCCGTCGACTCCCCAGGTTCCGACCAGGCAATCAGGCCAGGAGCAGGCGCCCACTGTCCGGACCGCTACAACGGGGGCGCTGCCCGATCTGTTCGTCAGTTTGGGTATCCCGGATGATGCCCAAGGTGCCGCACTGCGTGCGCTTCAGGGCAGCGATCGCGTGCTGGTGATCAGCGGTCCAGACGCCGGTGTCTCCGGTGACCCTGTATCCTTAGGGGATGCTGAGGGTTCACTCCTCGACAAGGGGGGTGGGCTTATCCTCGAATGCACTGCTCGGTCCGAGCAGTCGTCGCCCGCCGCAGGCCCCGCTGATGTTTGCCCTCAGGCACCGTCTCAGGAGCGGTCCGATCTTATGCGCGTCGCGGTTGATCTGTCTGCCCCCATCGCTGCTGCTCAGGAGAGAGCGGCTAACCACCAGCAAACAGGAGCTGGACCGAGCAAAGATCCCGTCGGCCCGGATGAAGATGCATGGTTTGAGAAGGAGGTGCAACAGCCTCGCCATGTGATCGGCATTCCGGATCCGTCCGTTGATGAGCGTGGCCGCAAGACCCACAGCATCCGCCTCACGCGCCGGCAGCGTGCACTGATGCGGCTGGCCTTCTTGGCGCCAGTCGGGCGGCCTTTCCGCACCGCCTACGTCTTCGTACGCAGGCAGCCTCCAGCCAACCTGGGGCTCATCGGTGCGCTCATCGCTGCTTTCGCCCTCCTCCTCGTGGTCGTCTTCGCGATCAAGAATCAGAACGGCTTTAGAACGAAGCGGCAGCAGATGGTCGAAACCGCAGGTACTCCGGTCGACCGTACAACCGACTACCCGCTTCTCGCCGAAGTGCCGGCACTGCCAGAGTTTGATCTTGCCCTGCCTGATCTTCGGCCTGCTGACCAGTCGTCTCCGGCGGATCTTGCGTCTGCGCTCCTGCCTCCTGATCTCGCTCCGCCTCCGCCGCCTGCGGTTACCACGGTCGTGGTCCCTCCCGCGGCTGATCCGCCCTGTCCGACTCCGCCCCGGCGTAATGCTGCACCCTTCAACTGGCACGAGTTCTGCAACCGACCGAACCCGCCGCCGGTCTGTTCGTATCCTGCCTTCAAGTAGCGCCCTCGAGCGCGCCCCCTCCACGAGTCGTGGTATGTATTGGT
>CAZECR010000008.1:10536-20480 GCA_964510495.1 uncultured Gammaproteobacteria bacterium | reverse complement strand
TTTTTAAAATATTTAGAAAATAAAAAAATCATCTATATGAGTAGATGATTTTTTGTTGCCGCTTATTCTTGCCACGAACCGAAGTTCATGATGAGGATGAGGGGTGGGCGGGCGTGCTTCGTAGCACGCCCGCCCCTTCGTTGCTTAGGCTAGGAGCCTAAGGCTTCTTGTGGCGGAGATTTAGCGCCGGACGCTCTTGCCCTCCTTCCAGTCCCAGGGGCACTCGCATGCCCCGAAGATGGTGCGGGTCGGCGCGTAGGTCTCGTCATCGCGGTTGCGGCAGAGGAACATCGCCGCGCACTCCTCGAGGGACTGTTGGGGCGCGCCGACCGTCCAGGGGAGCTCGGAGGCGTAGACGCCGGTGTAGGTGTCGGAGCCGAACCACTCGCCGTTGGCGAAGTTGCGGTCGATCTCCTGGGCGCTGACGCCGAGGGAGGTCCAGCCGAGCTTCACGGTGAGCGTGCGACCGCTCTTGTTCTGGATCCACGCGCCCTTGCTGGGGCGGCAGGTGTCCGTCACGTCGTCGCAGTAGGTATTTCCGCTGCAGACCAGCGCGCCGTTGCCGCAGGTGGGCTTCTGAACGCACTTCGCGTTCGAGCAGCTCCAGCCGGTGGCGCACTTGTTGTTGCAGGCACCGCAGTTGAGCGAGTCGTCGTTCAGGCTGACGCAGCGATCGGGGTTCGGGCAGTAGTTCTCGCCGGCGACGTTGCAGGTGAGGGGCGGGTTCGGCACGACGGGGTCGCTGCAGTACATGTTGCGGCACTCGAGCGGGGCCTTGCAGGCCAGGTCGTTCACGTTGCCGCAGTGGTCGCCGCGGTTGCCCTTGCCCCCGTTGGGGTTGTTGGGGCTCGACGGCATCGACATGTTCGGCGTCGTGTTGTCGCCGCCGGTGTCGTCGATGACGACGGTGGTCTTGCCGCACGCGGCGGCGAAGACGAGGGCGAGGATCGCGAGGCGCTTCTTGGCGTTGCTGAAGTTCGTCATGTGTCTCTCCTGAAGATCAGAAAATTTTCGCGCGCGACTCCATTGGGGTTGGCCTGCGAGGTGTGATACACACACCTCGCCCCCGGAGTTTAGGCAGTATTCAATAGTTTTGAATAGCACCTATACTCCAGGAATCGAAGTGGGTATCTGTTACCACAAGAAAATTGTAAAGAGCAGACAGGTTATTCGCCTGTTCTGTTCAGGAAGTGTTCCTGCTCAGAATGAGCGTGGTGGGGGCAGCGGTTCCAGAGGAACCGCTGCCGCCCACCAGGTTGACGTTAGCGTCGGATGACGACCGTCGTCTCCGATCCGCAGTGGCCGGTGCCGCAGAGGCCGCCGACCAGACCGCCGGTCAGGAGACCGGCCGCGATGATCGGGAGCCCGATGCAGACGAACCGACCCCCGTGCGAGTCGAGGCACCAGTTGGGCCTGCGCGTGGCGCGGGTCGTGACGATCGCCGTGGCGGTGGCCGTGTTGTTGCCCTTTCCAGCGGTCGCGGTGACCGCGACGAGGCCGGCATCGGTCAGGTTGACCTGCGGGGCGACGGGCGCGGCGACGGGAGCCGGGGGGGTGGGGGCGACGGGCGGCTGCTCGGCGACGTAGTAGCGCGGCGCGACGTACGAGGGCTCGGTCACGGTGGGCGTCGGGGCGACGTAGGCCGGGGGGGTGTAGACCCGGCTGCGCGAGGCGTGGCCGCGGCGGCGCTTGCCCACCTTCTTGGTGGTGCAGTCGCTGCCGTCGCAGTCGTCGCGGGTCACGGCGCCGTTGATCGTGTACAGCCCCTGCTCGATGAACATGAGGGGGTGCTGCGGCGTGGCCTTGAAGGCCGCGACGCGCAGCTTCCAGGCACCGGGCTTGGCCACGTCCACGAAGTAGCGCCCTTCGCTATCGGGGCACAGCTTCTTGGTGGGCGCGCAGTCCTTGGTGTTGTCCGCGAGCTGCAGGCAGAACCGGACCGCGCTGACCTCGTACTTGTTGCACGCGTTGATCTTGCCGTTCCCGTTGTCGCACTCGACCGTGACCTGCACCCGGAAAGGGGTGCCGTCGCGGACCTCGGTCTTCTCGCCGGAGGCCGGAGAGAAGGTGATGCCGGCCGAGTCGGCCAGCGCCGGGGTGGCGCGGAACAGGGACAGGGCGATGGCGGACAGGGTCAGGATCTTCTTGAGGGTCTTCATGTCGTGTTCCTCCCAGGAACTAGATGTGACTTTGCTGCCTACCGAACGCACACTGCGTGTCGGAGCATGTTTCTTCTTCCTATATACTTAGGAAAGAGAGTATCTGCTCCGACATGTCTTTGCTAACGTGTAATTGTAAAGAGCGGTTGGCCCTTATCGGGCTAAGTAAAGAGCTTTTGTAGCTACTTACTTTGCCAGGTAATGGATTAGCTTGCTAGGCTTCTAGAGGTCTTCGATCTTAGGTAACAGAATATAATAGCACATTTTTGGGGTTTTGTCAAGACCTAGATTCCGCTAGTATTAGCGAAAGTTGTATTTGGCTCTTCTTGAGAAGTAAAGGAACGGGCTATTCGCTTGTTTTGGCTTATATAAAGGAGTTGGTTGTTTTTTGGCTTACTCTGGTCTTCATTCTTAGGTAACAGAATATACTAGCACATTTTTGGGGTTTTGTCAAGATTTACGGGGCGTTTGTAAAGACTTAAATTTAAAAATCACCCCATAGGTACGAGGTGATTTTTTGAAAGAGAGTGCGCCTTTCTAAGCTTCTTTAGGTTTTTTGGCTGCCCAGTATCCCCACACTGCCCACATCCACCAGATCACGGGGGTATGATGCAGCATATTATCGGATAAGCTCATTACCAGGTATACAAGGATACACAGTAAAAAGGAAAAATGAATCCAGCGGCCACGCAAAAGGTCACGAAACTCGTGGTACATGAGTGTAAAGAAAATACTCAGATAAAGAAAGAGGCCAATCACACCGCTTTCAAAAGCAACCTTGAGGTAATCGTTGTGAGCTTCGGAGGTATTGTCGAATAGGTTCTCAACGCCTTTATTGTAATCCCAGACTTTACTAAACGAACCATAGCCGTAGCCGAGATAGGGCCGTGCTTTAAAAAGCGGGATAATTTTGTTAGCAATATCCGCCCGCCACTGAATGGAGTCCGCATCTTCGTTGCGACTGGTGAGGCGAGACACAATACTGTTGCTTTGGAGATTAATATTATAGGTATGACCCAACCAATTGTTCAGCGGGTAGAACAAGGTAAAAAAAGCCAGGCTGCCAATTACAATCCAGAGAAATATTTTTTCGTAATAAAAGAAACAAATAGCAAGGATAAAAGCGGCGAGTCCAATCCAGGCAACGCGCGTATAGGTAAAAGCGATAATGAGTGCTAGAAAGGCAAAGAGAAATGGGGTAAATTCGTGGGTGTGGTGGATGGTGCGGGCGTTAAAGCGGCGAAAAAATTGTTGTATTGGCGAGATGAATTGGTCGATCAGATTTTTTCTTTCAAAACGCAACTGGAAACGATAGGTGTAGTCAGCAAACACAATAAACAAGAGTACAGTGTAGGTAGCCAAAAGATTGGGGTGAGCAAAAGTGCCAAAAATACGGTTTGATACGCCATCGATCGTCATACCGGTTCGAGTCACTAACTGATAGGCAGCCAGGAAAAGGGGAAAGGCTGAAGCGATAATGAGACTGAGGTAAAAAGGCCAGACAAACGCTTCGCCCTCTTTGCGGCGCAAAATGTTACAAACGCCAAACAAGGCAAAGAGGTTGGCCGCTTTAAGTGTTTCGGTAATAGTCGCGGATTGGTCAAAGCTGTAGAAAAAAGTAATCGTGCACCAGGCAATGAAAATAAGCCAGGGGTATTTGGCCGGAATGTCGTTCCAGTACTGTCGATTTTTAATAAAGAAATAAATTGCCCAACCAGCCAGAAGTATGGAAATGGCCGCGTTGATGTTAAAGGTAACGCTGCCGAGCGTAAAAAAAGAATAGTCGCGGAGACCATCGATCGTGGGGCGAAATGCAAGGAAGAGAAGAATCGCGCGTTCGCCAAAAAGTTTATGCAGGACAATGAGGGCGATCAGGAGAAATGCCAAAATATCGCCCCCACTGCTGGGGTTAAAGATTGTAAATCCGATGAGTCCTATGATCAGCCAGGCCCACAGGGCAAAGGTATCACGCATAGGTTAGTGGCAAAACTGTCGAAACGGTTGACAAAAACACTTTTTAATGGTATGCTCAGGCGTTACTTACTCACTTAAGTATAGCATAGATTTGTGGTATACTGTAGTAAACCTATGAAGCAACTTTCCAAACGTACCGCCAAAAAAGCCATAGCCCCCAAAAATCATGCACTTGCGTGGTATCGTGGTATGGTCGGCGTCGCCATCGGCCTTGTGGCCCTGGTTTTTTGTTTTCAGCCAACTACTCTTTCCGCGCCCCTTCTCGCCAACTACTACTTGGGAACCCTTCCTCAGGATGAGGCAACGATTAATTTACTGGCCCGCAATGATGTATTAGTTTTAAGCAGCGAGCAAGGCGTGATCCGTAAAGATGTTATTCAAAAAATTAAACAAAAAAATCCTAAAATTATTTTGCTGGCCTACGTGATCAGTAAAAGCTATGATTCGAATTGGAAAAATTATCCGGCAAACACCGTCTATAATGATTTTCAGGTTGATGATAGTTGCTGGCTGCGCGACAGTAAGGGAAATATTTTATCTGATTGGCCGGGGCAGAAGAGTTTGAATATGAAAGAACAATGTACGGATTATATGATCCAGTACGCCAAGAACCATGTTTTGTCGCAAGGGCTTTGGGATGGTATTTTTTGGGATGTGGTGAATGGGAACATTGCCTGGACTAATCATGGTGACATTGATCTTAATGGTGACGGCCAGATTGATAATCCTACGACCGCAGACGCTGAATGGCTTCGTCGCACCAATTATTTGCTTAGTCAGAGCCGTAAAGAATTGCCGGTTAAATATTTTGTTATCAACGGAACATCAATTCCGGCCGTGCAGCCCCATGTTAATGGTCGCATGTTTGAAAATTATCCGACACCTTGGGAAGCGAATGGCTCGTGGGGAGGCCTCATGACCACGCTCGCAGCCAACCAAAAAACAAACGTTGCTCCGCAGCTGTATATTTTTAATGCCAATACTAACAACACAGGTAACCAGGCGGACTATCGCAATATGCGCTTTGGTCTGACGAGCAGTCTTCTGACTAACAACACCTATTTCGCGTTTGACTACGGAACTAACGATCATAGTCAAACCTGGCAGTACGATGAATATAATGTAAAATTGGGTGACCCCGTAGCAGCGGCAGTGTCGCGCAACAACGAAACGCAATTTAAAGAAACAGATGTTTGGAAGCGCGAGTATACCAATGGTATTGCTTTGGTAAATCCAACGGGCAAATCACAAACTGTTGACCTGGGCGCTGAATATGAAAAAATTATTGGTACCCAAGACAAACGGGTGAACGATGGCGCGATTACTGATCGCGTAACACTGGGCGCAAAAGATGGTATCGTGATGATGAAAACTTTGGAAGGTATCAGTAGTATTAAAAATACAACCTTTAAAAATGGTTCATTCCTACGCTTCTTCGACTTAAAGGGTAACCGTGCACGTAATGGTTTCTTTGCTTTTGATAATGCGTACCAAGGTAGCGCGACAATTTATCAGGGAGACCTTGACGGCGATGGCGCGGAAGAAAAGGTCGTGGCGACCGGCGCAAAACTCGAAATTTTTAACAGCAGCGGGGATCGGTGGTTTAATGATTATCCATACGGTGGTAACTTCAAAGGCACGATTCAAATTGCTGTAGGTAAATTTTTTGGATCAAGCACCAATCGAATCGTCGTTGCTCCGTCTAAAGGAGGTAAGGTATTGGTGTATGATTACCATGGTGGTTTGGTGAAAGATGATTTTTATCCGCTCGGTAAGAAGTATCAAAACGGCTTTACGGTGGCAGTTGGCAGTCCGACTCCTAAAGATGCGGGCGAATTGGTAGTCGGTGTTGGGAAGGGGAGTCCGACCGAAGTTTTGGTCTATGCAAGTGCCTTTGATAAAATCACCAAACGCTTTTTCCCGTATGATAAAAAGTTTACCGGCGGAGTAGCGATGGCTGTGGGTGACATCAATAATGACGGCGTAAATGAGATTGTAACCCTGCCGACAAAAGGTACCCCAACCGCTCGCGTCTATACTGCGGCTGGTAAAAAACTGTCTGAATTTAAAATTCCGTCGCTCTTCGGTTCTGTTCCGGTTGATATTACTATTGCCGATATTAATTTTGATGGTCGGTCTGAAATCGCCGTCATGAACGGACAATAAAAATACAAAATAAAAAACACAAAGTTAAAATTACTTTGTGTTTTTTATTTTGTATTTTTAATCTCCGGTAATTAAACAAACAATCGGACCGGTAAAAACTTGGTGGTTTTTTAGTGCCTGTACCAGGGCGGCAACAGAAAGTGCACTCGTTGGCGAGATAGTAATATCTTTTATTTTTTTAAGAAGAGCAATCGCTTCAGTGATTTCGTTGTTGGTAATAATCCATCCTGCACCGCCGCTTGTTTTTACCTGTTCAGCAACACGATCTTTGCGCAGGCCAACTTTGTCCACGATAGCGGTGGCGAGCGACGCTTCGGTGCTTGGTGGAGTCACATTGCCGCTGATAGCGTCCACGAACGGGTGGCAACTCTGCGTTTGAGCAATATGCATTTGGGGGTTTAAACTAAGTTTTTGAAAGCCGAGGAATAGTCCTTCGGCTGTCGTGCCGCTCGATGTTGGTACAAAAACCGCCGATACATTTTCTATTTTAGAAAGTTCCATTGCTAAGTCCATGTAGCCGCGGAGCGCAATTTCGCTGGTTGCTTGGCGTAAGAGGCAGTAGCCTTCGGTTTTTTCAAATTGAAAAGCACTTTGGCGTGGGTTAGGGACTTGAGAGATTTTTATATTGGCATCAGCGGCTGCCGTAAGTTTAGCTTGTTTTTTTAGGTCAATATTGGGGCCGATAAAAATTTCTAAACTAAACGGGTCAGACGGTTTACTTTTGTTATGGTTTTGAACGCTAATAATTGCCGAAAGGGCAGCGTTGCCCGAAGAAGAAATAACAAATTTGCGAGTGCCCGCCCGCGCTGCTTCGTCGATCATAAGCGGGATCGACCGGCCCTTGTGCGAGCCGTGGCGATGCAGGTCTTCTCGCTTCAGCCAGATCTCTTGATTGCAGCCAAGAGCGGTTGAAAGTTCGGGAACAGGGACTTGCTGGGTTTTCATAGGTAGCTTGATTAGTTAGGGGAAAACGTATATACTGTTTTTACTCTTTGTTTCTAAAGTATATTCATATGAACCTTACTTGTCCAGAATGTAAAAATGCTGTTGATATGGCTCAGTACGCGAATCTTGATGTGGGGCATGTTGTTGAGTGCAATAGCTGTGGAATGACCCTTATGGTGAAAGATATTGATGAGGCCAAGAATGTGCAGGTTGAAATCGTGGACGAAGGAAAATAGTGTATAGTGAAGCGCAAAACACAAAGTACAAATATACTTTGTGTTTTTTATTTTGTGTTTTGTAATTTTTTGACCAGAGATTCAATCATACCGCGAAAGCCGTGACTGCCGAGAAATACCACAATACTTCCCGCAGGCGATTTTTCTAAATAAGCAACCAGCTGTTCGTCATCGTCAATATGCACCACCTTGGTGTGACTGCGTTTAATGATCTCGGTAAGTTCCGGTCCTTCGAAAAGCTGCTCGTCGCTGCTTGCACTTTTTTTGACTTTAGTAAGGCGGGGGATAATGACTTCGTCAGCCGCATCAAAGGCGTCGGTGTACCAGTTTGTGGCAGCCGCGCTGCGGTTGCCGGTGTTCGGTTCGAAAATAGCGATCAATTTTTTGTCGCTATAAATTTTTTTAAGCGATTGCAACACTGATTTTGCTTTTTCGGGGGAGTGGGCAATGTCGTCAAAAATAAGCAGGTCGCCATTAAAGCGTTTTTCCAGACGGCGTTTGAGGCCCGGGAAGTTGGCGATGGCTTCGGTAATTTTATTTGGTTTGATACCGATATGGTCGGCCAGCGCGAAACAAGCGGTGAGGTTGTCGGCCATATATTCTCCCAGCAGTTTGCTTTCAATGCCGTGAATTTCGCTTGCGACCATAATATCAAAACGACTCCCTTCGGTGCTCGGTCGGTAGTTGGCCATTTTATAGGTGGCAAACGGAGAGGTTCCGTAGGTAACTATCTTAAGATTTTGCTCTGCCTTAAATTTGATTTTAGCGACTACTTTGTCAGAAATAACGATGAGTCCGTTTTGAGGCAGTCCGTCGACCAGTTTCTGAAACGCTTCCAGGTAGCTGGCTTCGGTGGGATACACATCGGCATGATCCCAGATAATCGAAGTTAGGAGTAAATGCGTTGGGGCGTAATAGGCGAACTTGGGGCCGTTGTCCCAGCGTGAGGCTTTGTATTCGTCGCCTTCAACAATACTCCAGTTGCTGTTCGCCAAGCTCGCCGCCGGAAAGTCGCCCTCAGCAAGGCCGCCAAACATATAACTAGGGTGGTAACCGCAACTGGTGAGAATCCAGCTCAGCAGCGTCGCGGTGGTAGTCTTGCCATAGGTGCCGGCACAGACAATCGAATTTGGTTTAATAAAAAAATCACGGATCACTTCGGGGTAGGATTTGTACGGGAGATTCTTTTCTTGAACGGCAAGCCACTCCGGGTTATTAGACGAAGCAACATTACCAACAATTACCAAATCAGGCGTGCCCATTTTTTCCGGGTGCCATCCGGGGTAGAAGTCGATGCCGGCATCTTTAAGGTGTGTGGAAACGGGTGGGTAAAAACCAACGTCGCTACCAGTGACAGTGTGACCTTCGCGCTTGAAAGCGAGTGCGAGCGCGCTCATCGCAACGCCGCAGATGCCGATGAAGTGAATGTGTTTAAGCATACTCAATTTTTATTATGCCAAATATTGCTTTGGCAATTGGAGTGTTTTCTTTGATTCTATATCCTTCGAGGGCTCCGTTGTCGTGGTGAGTTTCGCAAACATCCTTTTTGTAAATAACAAAGGCTGGGAAAGGAAAATCGTGAGCGTACGTCCAGGCGTCGGTCAAATCAAGATTAGGTTCCATAAACTGATATTTAGTGGATGCAAAGAAGGTTTTAAAATCTTTGATCTTATCGAGACGACTACCATCTATACCGCACATCAAAAAATCTTCACCTCGAGTTAACTTTTGAATATTTTCAAGTATAGTCACTTTTCTGTTTTCTTCGGTTTCCCAGTCGTCTAAATGAAGATTAATAATACGTACACGCCCGCCCTCTACTTCCGTTTGCTTCGGTTTCGGTTTACGTTCCCTTTCCATATTTAAAAGATATAGTAATTTAGAGTGTGACTTTCTGAAAATACCCTAACCAAAAATGTCGTTTGTAACTGCGGCTATTCATTTTGGAATAACTTTCTTTTTTATCTAAGCTAAGGAGCTTAAAATAGTTGCCGTACATGTGCGTAAAATCTTCACGATCAAACACGCGCTCGGTAAGGCCCAGTTCTTTCATGTAGTAGGTGTCTTTTTCGCGCCCAGGGCTTTTCTTAATCAATTCTTTAGCATTTTTATCACCTTCTTTGCAAAGGGCTTTTACAAATAGATATCCTCCTGGTTTGAGGGTGCGATTCATTTCGGTTAAATATATTTCGCGTTCACTTTCATTCAGCGAGTTTGATGACGTGACGTCAATAATGAGATCGAAAGTGTCGTTGGGAAAGGGGAAGGCTTCGCCAAAACTTTTGACTAAATAATTTACTTTGACGCGCATTTTTTGGGCATCGGCTTTCGCGATCGCAACAGCAGTTGGTGAAATTTCAATGCCGGTTACTATAGCGCCTTCTTTAGCAATATGGTTGGCATTGCGTCCCGTACCGCTCCCGAGATCAAGGACTCGCTTGCCCTCTAGATCAAATTCACATTT
>CAZECR010000008.1:0-10436 GCA_964510495.1 uncultured Gammaproteobacteria bacterium | reverse complement strand
TTTTTTAATTCGTCCTGATCTGTTTTCCAGGTAGTGCCATCAAACCATTCCAATCCTTCGAACTGAAGTTTGTATGTGTCAGTAGGGCGCTGGGCGGAGCCGAGGTAGATATATTTTTTACCCTGGTCTTTGGTGTAACAAATAGCTTTTAGCATCATGCCGAGGCCAAGATTAGGGTGCGATTCCTCCAATGTATAAAAAGGGTAGCAATAATGAATCAGCTCGTTTGTTTCAAGTGCGATACAGTAGCCAACGGTGGCCACGTCTGCCGTGTAAACAAATAGTTTATTAAAATTACTTTTACTTACGTCAGTTAAGAGCTCTTTTATTTTATTGGCGCTAAATGTTCCGTCGCCGAATTTGGTAGTGTAAAAATCTTTGCCGAGTTTACCGATGGTCCAATCATAGCTAGCGTAGGGGAGTGGGTGCTTTTTTAAAAGCACATTTTCGGTCTTGCGTAGGATACGTCTATTTTCGCTGGAGGATTCAAAATGTGAGAGGTTAATACGAAGACTGCGTGTTTGGTACAATAATTTTTTTTCATTGCGACCAAAAAGAAAGCCCTGACTGTAGAGTGAGTTCAGGGTTGTGTCATCGCTCTTATCTAGTTTCTTTTCAGACCATTTTAAGTACGTCATACAATTTTAGTGCAGACTAATCCAGAGCGCTAACAAAACAAATCCAGCATGAATCATCCAAAAACGCATGACGGTTTTTTCTTCGCTCCAGCCGCGGATTTCGAAGTGGTGATGGATCGGCGCCATTTTAAAGATGCGGCGGCCGAGTAAGTGACGACCGAGGATTTGGATAATAACGCTACCGAGTTCAGCGTAGAAAATAAAACCAAACAGGGGGATGAGAATAAGCCTGTTAATGACAATACAGTTGATGGCGAGGAGCGCGCCGAGACCGAGGGACCCCACATCACCCATTTGGAACCTTGCCGGTTTAATATTGAAATAGGTGTAGGTCATGAGTGAGCCAACGACAGTTGCGTTTACAATAGCGATCGAAGCATACCCTTCGATCCAGGAAAGTAAGGTGAGTGTTGAAAACGTAAGGATAAGTGATCCGCCAGCCAGGCCGTCCATCCCATCGGAAATATTAACGGCGTTGGAACTGAGGAAAACAAAAATAATAATGAGCGGAATAATGAGCCAGCCGATCGAAACAAAACCATGGAATGGTAAGTATACGTCCCGCCACTGTTCCCCAAGTTTAAAATAAATCCACCAGGCCGTGATGGCGCCGGCAGCGAGTTGAAAGAGCATGCGCTCGTGAACGTGCAAACCTTTGCCGGGGTGGGAACCGAGCCAGAGACCGACGCGTTTAAAGAGTGACCAGGGGAAGGTGACAATGAGCCAGAGACGTTGTTTCCAATCTTTGTGAACACGAATGAGGGTCAAAATGTGTTTGATTTTTTTAGTGCGACGTTCATGGCCCATGATATTGAGAATGTCGTCGATACCGCCAAGCAGGGCTGATAATAACATGACGCCAATTGGCACCCAGGTGTACTGGCGGTTCCAGTTAAAAAGTATGGTAATGACCGCAGTAGTAATAATGACTAAGAGGCCACCCATAACCGGCACCCCGGCTTTACTGCGGCGGGCACCCATAGCAAGCGTGGCGTCGTATTCGGGATTACGGACAATTTTGTATTTATAGAGAAAGGAAATGAGGAGCGGTGCCCACAAAAAGGCTACGAATGCTGAAAGTAAGCCAAAAAAGATGGCTGTCGTGAGGGTGCTTAAAATTTCGGGGTTAATGGGCATATAAGGCTTAGTTTAGCACTAAAAGAGCCTGTAAGCAAGTTGTGTGTCTGGTTGCAGGTATGTTATAGTATTTTGGCTTATAATCTATCATTCATCTATGGAAACGTACGATATAGCAATTATTGGCGCTAGCTTTGCCGGGCTTACCATGGGCTGCCACCTCCCCACTGGCACTACTGCAGTTATTTTGGACCGAAAAACGCGTCTTGATACGGCGATCGAAACAACGGGCCTGGTTACCGAGGCAACACGCGGACTTCTGCAAGCGTTTTGTGATGTTGATCGGTTTATTCCGAATGAAATTACAACTATCGGGGTTGTTTCACCTGATTATGACAAATATTTTTTTTCACATACGGATAAGCCGTGGATCTACTCAACCGACACTCCGGCGCTCGTGGGGCATCTCGCTGAAAAATTACCTGCCGCTACCGAACTTCGTTTGGGGGCAGGACTCTTGGGGTACGAATATGAAGAAGGGGAAGCGTATCCGGTCTTGATTACGTATTTACACGAAGGAGCTAAAAAACAGTTGCGCGCTAAGTTTATTGTTGGCGCCGACGGGTCGCATTCAACGGTTGCGAAACTCAATCCGCATTTATCGAAAAATAAAAAGTTCTTAGCTGGTTTTGAAAAAGTATTTTACGGTGATATTTTATTTGGCGACCATACTGAAAATACGATTTATCATTTTTGGTTTGGTGAATTTTCAATTGGCTACGGCGGGTGGCTTTCGCCGACAATTATTAACGGCAAAAAGGCGTTTCGCTTGGGGCTTGCGAAACTCGAAAAAGATTTAAAAGATATTAAAAAGATTGATGAATTTATTGCGATTTTGCAAGCTAAAAAGATTATTCGAATTGATGGCGACCCCACAAAACCGGCGGTTGGTTTTGGCCACCTTATTCCGATTGGTGGCACGCTGACGTTTGTGCATGATGCGCACGCCCTCCTCATTGGCGACGCAGCCGGATTTTGCGGAGCCTTCGCCGCCGACGGCATTAAAGGTGCAATTGTGTCGGCCAAGATCGCAGCGGATATTGTGCCAAGATATTTAGCAGGTGAGCGAGAAATTTTAAAAACCTATAAATATAAAATACAGTCCGAAAGCGGACTGATGCACTATTATCGCAAACAAGTATTATATCGATTCCTTTGGGACCGGATGAAATCGAACCGGTCGTTCCAGGCGTTGTTTGATTTGGTCGCGAGGCAGAAAGATACGTTTGTGTATCAGTTTTGTGAGAGCAAAGACAGGCGCAAAAGTTTGCTCACGATTGTGCTGAAACCGCAGAATACGTGGCTGCTTATTAAATACGGTGGTTTAGTAATTCTCGATCTATTTCGCTAAAGCTTTAAGCCTTCGAAGCTCGAGTGTCTGTGCCTCTGTAGCTCGCTGATATGTCTCATTTTTTTCGCCAGTGCAATTTTGTTCTGTCCAAATGGCTTTGGTAAGTGGCGCGGCGTTATCGTTCACCGTGATGGTGCCTCGGCGAACACCGTGGTTGTATTTTCCGTCTGCCACCCATTGTAAGGCGTGTGTATAGGTAAGCACGGTGTTATTTTTTTCTCGGCTGACATCGGTTATAAGAACGACATGATCGTAATCATGCTTAGGGTTTGTGCCAAGCATGACGATAAAATCTCCAGGCATAGCTTCGTTAACCGCAACAACACTACTGTTGCGATCGTGCGCTAACACTTTAACACCAGCATTTTCAGCGGGACGCATTTTTATAATAAGTTTTCGGAAAATATTTTTAGCTTGCGGAAAAAATAATGCATCACGCAACCTTTTGTTGTGCTGTGCGCAGAGCTCGGCATTAAGTACATGGTAGGCGAAACCAGAGCAGTCCACGCCGAGCCGATGGTCAACCAAAAATTTTTGCAAACCTTCGTTATCAAGTCCTTCTAAATCGATTTTATCTTTCAGAGAAATAATCAGTGCTTCTTCGGCAATGTCTTCAGGAGAACCTTTGCCAATAAGGACGCGCAGACCACCGCGCATACCGCTCCGGCGATTGTTGTAATACGGGCAAGTTACCTGACGGTTGGGGAAGGGAAGTGTGATGTAGTCGTTGATTATTGCTTCAGCCTGAGGAGAGAGCATAAGTTTACTGTAAAGTGCCAGTTTTTAAATAGTTTTCTTTTTCCATCTGGCTTCTTTCTTGGATTTTTTTTAGGTCTTTGATGTCGGTAAATATACCGTAATTTGGTGATTGTATTCTGAGAAAATCACTTTCTAATTCAGTGTTAATGTAGGGAATGACGGTGCCGCCAGCGTTTTCGGCGTTTTTAATGATCTTTTTTTGGCGTTGCTTTATTTGGTTGATGAGCGAAGTTACTTTCATGATAATTTGTCCACCGGTGACAACCGATATTTGCTGGGGAGTTCCACTTCTTGTCGCGCCCAGTAAACTTAAAAGATGCATGCCAAAGATAGTGTGCTCGAGCTGCGCCTTTTTTTTCTTAAGCTGTAATTGTGATTCGTAAGTGGTGCTGGCAGGCTGGCGAGCATTAATTTCAATGAGGTAGAGTTTTTTTCTTGTTTGATCAAATACAACGTCGATGCCGAACAATCCTTTCCAACCGCTCTTAGCTAGTTTTTTGCCAATTGCGCCGGCAATAGCCTCAAAATTGTCACCTTGTTTGTCATTCAGGAATTCGTACGGCAGACCCCAGTCATTGCCGACCGTTGCAAAAGGGCGTTCGGTAAAAGGCCAGAGACCAGTAATCTGAAAACTAATATTGCCGATGAAGGTAAAGTTGTCCCAGACAATATTATTGCTTGTAAACATTGGCCCCTCAATAAAATCAGTCACGCGTGCTGGCCTGTCGGGAAATTGTTTTTGAATTTCCTGAAGTTGCTTTTTGGATTCAATAAGGATGGTGCCGCTACCAGTGTGGGCACGGTTAAATTGTAAAATAAACTTTTCACCCGTGAATTTAATTTTTTTGCACGGTAAGATTTGGTGTGGTGGCAGATATTTAGCGAGTTTACCAAGCCATTCCACCTGAGTGATCTTTTCTTCGATTTTACTCGCGAGCTCGGCGGAAGGGTTGAGGAGTGGCCAGCCTTTTTCTTTGCAGGCGGCTTCGATAGCTCCGGTATTTTTAAAAACGACAATATGCGGATTTTTAATTTTTTTGATGAACTGTGCTGTCAGCGGATGAGCAAGGAGCTCGCGCGTATCAAGGAGGGTTTTGTTTTTGATCAAAAGTACGCCCGGACGGGTTTTGGCCACTTGCTTCCCAAAGGGCGTATTGTTTGTTACTATGAAATAGTTTTTAGTCTGTGGTGGCAACCCTAAAGCCCGCTCAATATCGCGGGTTACATAGACAATAGGTTGTTTTTTTAGAGCTAATTCTAGGGCTTTCATAAGCTGGTAGTGTACTAAAAAAGCCTTGTTTTGACAACTAGTATTATTATATTGTGCAAGAATTATATAAACAATTAAAAGAATACGGACACGTTCGCCCTGGGGCATTGATGGCCAAATACACTACGTTCCATATTGGTGGGCCGGTGCAATTTATGGTTGAAGTGGCTGAAACCGAAAAACTGGTAGCGCTCCTCAATTATTTGATGGGCGAAGGCGTGCCGTATTTTGTTTTGGGTGGTGGGTCGAATCTGCTCTGGCAGGATGATGAATGGGAAGGGGTGGTTATTAAAGTACAAAATACAAATACAAAAATACAAAACAATGTCATTGAGGCGGAGGCTGGAGTATCGTTTGCGGCTGTAGTAATGCTGGCAGTACAAAATAATTTGGCTGGCCTGGAATGGGCGGCTGGGATGCCGGGGACGGTTGGTGGTGCGGTACGCGGGAATGCCGGGGCAATGGATAGTGACACAAGCCGGTCGCTTGAAAAAATTGAGGTGTGGCGAGATGGGGAAGTTATCATATTGAAGCCGGAAGATTGTGAATATGGATATCGAGACAGTGCTTTTAAGCGTAACACCGATGTTGTGCTCCGGGCCTGGTTCAAAACTATGCCAGGCGACAAAATCGCCTTAATGCAAACCATGCAAGCCACGATTAAGGGCAGAAACGGAAAATATCCGGCTTCGCCGTCAGCGGGTAGCTTCTTTAAAAATATTGATGTTAGTTCGTGGACTGGCGATACGACTAAACTCCCGGAAAAGTTTTTGGCGAGTGGTAAAATCCCGGCTGGCTGGATCAACGAACAGAATGGACTCAAAGGTTTTGCAGTGGGCGGCGCCAAAGTGTCGGACGAACATGGTAATTTTTTGATTAACTACAATAAAGCCAGCCAAAGCGATGTCTTGCAGGTTGTTGAGGAAGTGCAGAAACGGGTGTATGATACCTTTAAGACCGAGCTAGAGCCGGAAGTTGTTATTAAACAATAGGATTTATTCTTAATGCTACGCATATGCAGATCACCACAACGGGGAGAGGGATTGAACTCACCGAAGCAATTAAGGAATATGTAGAAAAGAAACTTGGGGTGCTTGAAAAGTTTTTTGATCGTATTGAACGAGTAGAGGTAACCTTGGGTATGGAGACTCATCATCACGCTAAAGGCGATATTTTCTTTGCCGAAGCGAAACTGATAGTCCCCGGTAATGACCTCTTTGTCAAAGAAGTGAACCAGACTTTATACACGGCCATTGACGCAATCCGTGATCGTCTGGAAAACGATCTTAAGAAGCACAAGATTATGCTTGCCGGGAATGTGAAAAAACAAAAGGCCGAAGGCCGAGCGGTTAAAGAATACGTTCCTGAAGAATAAATCTTATGCAGCTGATTAAAAAAGTATTCATGTTTTTTTGGGCCAGAGTATATTCTCTGGCTGCTGCATTTATAATCGCAGGTGGGTGGATGTGGTATCACGGTAACAAACACTATCATCTGCGATTGGTAGTCATTACTTTTTTGTTTGCGGTTAGTATTTTTATTGCCTATCAGATAGGAGAAAGGCTCTATGGCTATTTGGTGCGGCGCTTTGATCGACATCCGTTCTGGCAACAGGAGTTCCGCGGATTTTTGGACAGAATATTTTTTATTCTTTCGCTCTTGTTTGTTGTTTTTTTATCGCGTAATGAAATTGTGAGTTTGGTATATGTCTCGGCTGTTCTCTTGATCTTATTCTGGCGACTGCATACCTATATTGCCAAACACCCAGCCCCTGAGCTATGGCTTATTGTGAATAAGCAGGTCTTTGCTCTGGCTTATTTTATTTTTATTGTTCAAGCAGTTTGCCAGTACGCTGCATATCATTACTATATTCTTGATTCCAATATTAAATTTTTTAATATTGTTCTATTTCGCTCAGCGGCTATGACGGGATTTTGGCTCCTGGGGTTTGCAGTCGCGAGCACGCTCTATTGGCGACTAAAAGGACCGGTTAAATACGTAGCTGTTGCAATCTGGGGAACAGTTTTTTCTTTGGCAATGGCTGTTTGGACTGTGAATATTGGTATTTTATATTACTCCGGATTATATTTTAGCCCAGTAGTGATCGACCATGTGGAAGGGGCGGGAAATGTGGCTGAAAATACGCTGACGTATGTACTTGCTGGTGTATTTTTGGCAACGCTCGTGGCTTTTATCTGGCTCTTGCGTTCAGTTTTTAAAGCGCATGCTCGAACTACTGGAAAATATTGGCATTATTATAATGCGGTTATTGCGCTTATGGCTTTCGGGGCTGTTTTTGGCTTGTCTTCATTTAATAATACGCCGGAACATAAGATTGTTGAGTCGTTTTATAACCATTATTTTGGTACTGAAGTACATGTAGAATTGTCGCCTGCTTTGCAACAAAAATTGGAACGTTTCGGGCTTTTTTATGATCTCAATACTTTCAAAGTAAGTCATCACGAAACGGTTTTCAGCACTTCTACGAAGCAGCAATTTCTACCTGACCGTCTCCTGGCTACAAAACCGAATATAGTCATTTTTTATTTAGAAGGCTATTCGGCCAGACTTACGGATGTGTATGACCCGAATAAATTCCCGGGATTGACCCCCGGCCTTGATGCCTTTGCAGCCGATCCGCACACGACGGTGTTTAGTAATTACTATAACGCATCAACACCGACGATTACGGGTACGCTTTCGCAGATGTGTTCGTTTTTGCCGCCAACCGGACACAATGAAATTCAGAATGACCGCAAGCTCCAGAATCATCACCTGCTTTGTTTTCCTGAAATATTGAAAAAAGATGGTGGGTACGAGTATACGGCGTATGTAACGGCGGTAGATAAAGAGTATGCTAATAAAGAGGGTATATTTACGAGTGCGGGAGTCGATAAGGTTTTTGGCACGAGTGAACTTGAAAAATATATTCCCGGCGAGCCGCTCAGCTGGGGGTATTCAGATCACCAATTATTCCCGGCAGTCTGGAATTTCATGCAAACCGCGCCGCAGCCATTTCTCATGATGCTCGCGACCGTGGACACGCACCCGCCATTTAATTTATCAAAAGACATTATTCCCTACGGAAACGGTAAAGATGATGTCTTGAATTCATTCCATACGAGTGATGATGCGTTTAAAAAATTCTGGGAAGAATTTAAAACGAGTCCGTACTATCAGAATACGATTGTTGTCGCGGTAGCAGATCATGCTATTTTTCCAGCCGCTCTTACCAAAGATTTGTTCCCTGCTGAAGCCAAGACGCTGAGCTACTACGACCAGAATACTTTTCTCATGTACGTGCCGGACGGCAAGCTGCCAAAACAGGTGTCTACCTACTCTTCAGGAATTGATGTAACGCCAACACTCCTCCACATTCTTAACTTAAACGTGCCGAATTCATTTGAAGGTCATTCTATTTTTGATGATCGGAGTAAATATCCTAACTTGGTAGGCATGCATGAATTAGGACTCTTTGTTAACCAGCAAGTGCCTGGCGACAAGCGAAAAACTGATTACGATATTCCGGATGATTTGGATTGTCCGGCTGAATTACATGTTTCATCAACTGCCCCTTTGACGCTCTGCGAATTTGCGCAGTTTTATAAATGGAAACGCCAGATGTTTGAAGAGGGGAGATTGTGGGAGAAATAATTTTGTTGTATGGAGCTTGAAGAATTAAAGAAGATTGTCCAAAGCAGGGCAACGTACCGTGGACTTAGTTCCGAAGTGGCACAGGAGCGCCTGGCACAGTATGGTCCCAATGCGCGCGCAGTGAAGCGCCCGGTGGGCTGGTTTGTTCGTTTGTGGCGGATTATCTCTGAACCCATGACCCTGTTGTTGCTCGTTACGGCGGTGGTGTATTTTTTTGTTGGTACATTGTTTGAAACAATAATTCTGGCTGTATCGGTAATTCCGCTTATTATTATTCAGTTTTTTCAGGAACAAAAAACCGACGAGGCACTGCGAGCCTTGGACCGTTTGCTCACTGAAAACTGTCAGGTTTTTCGAGACGGCACTGTCAGCACGCTCGATATTCGTATGCTCGTGCCGGGTGATTATGTGTACCTAACCGCCGGAGACAAAATTCCAGCTGATGGGTATTTGCTCGCTTCGCCGGGGGCATTGATTGATGAATCGATTTTGACCGGCGAATCTATTCCGGTTGCCAAGGCGGTGGTGCCAAGTTCTTTAAATACAAAAGAAAATGAACATCTCGTTCTTCAGGGAACCCTGCTCGTTCAGGGTGAAGGATATATGCTGGTAACGGCAACAGGCGCAGCGACTACCTATGGGAAATTGGGGTCGCTCTTAGAAAATATTGTTCTGGTAGAAACACCGCTGCAGAAAAAAATTCATTCGCTGGTAAAAGTATTGGCAGTTGTAGCTGTGCTTACGGCAATTTTTTTCGGTATTTTTTTAAGTGTGCGGCACGGGTTTGTGTCCGGCCTCCTTGGGGCGCTCACGATTTCCATTGCCATAATCCCCGAAGAATTTCCAATCGTATTTAGTGTTTTTTTGATCATGGGCGTGTGGCGTATGAGTAAACGCCAGGCCCTGGTGCGCCAGATGGCTATGGTCGAGACGCTGGGTTCGGCAACAGTTATTTGTACCGACAAGACCGGAACTCTGACCGAAGGGACGATGTCGCTCGAAGCCATATATTACAATAAAAAAACAGTATCAATTTCCAAAAAGAAGGTGGCGACTGCCGACTATGAGCCGCTCATTCGGGCGGCTGTGTTGGCCTTGGAACAAGTGGCGGTTGATCCGATCGAACACGAAGTGCAACGTTTCGCGACCGCAATTGGGTTGTCAAAAGTTGTATTGCGCGATCAGTACCAGCTTCTTAAAGATTCATCATTTGAAGCATCGACTAAAACGGTTAGTCATATTTGGCAAAATCCGGCAGGCGAGATTTGCCAATATACCGCCGGAGCACCAGAGTCAATTTTACAAAAGGCTGCTCTTTCACCAAAGGACCGCGCCGAAATGGTAGCGGAGTACGAGAAAATGGCCGCACAAGGGTACAGAATTATTGGAGTAGCTACGAAGCCACTTAAAAATGCCGAAAAATTTGTGAGCGACAAAATGTTGTTTGCCGGATTCCTCTTTATGAGCGACCCGGTTCGAAACGGCGTACCCGAAGCGATTGCGGTGTGTCAAAAAGCCGGGGTACGGGTAATTATGATTACGGGGGATAGTCCTCTAACGGCACTGGCGATCGGCAAAAAAATCGGTCTAACGACCGAACGGGCAGTTTTAGGAAACGAGATCGAAG
>CAZECR010000007.1:0-48501 GCA_964510495.1 uncultured Gammaproteobacteria bacterium | reverse complement strand
TGTTGTTGACGGCGTCGAGGATCGCCTCATCGGTCGCGCCCTGCACTGTATAGTGCACAGCCTTGCCAAACAACGATTGGCAAATGGCTACGATCTTTTTACAAGGAACTAAAAATAGCAGTGTCGCCGCAACCAAAGGAGATCCGCTTATTACCGTCACAGCTACTCCGATCGAACACGGTACATATGTCACTGTTACTACCGAATTATAAACAAATCTTTTGAACTAACAACCTTATTTATAGAACTTACAAGCTACTAGCATGCACAGAGGCGGTATGTAAAAAAATAACGTATCACAAGATACGTTATTTTATTCTGAGCTCCTTGTGTAAGATGTTAGAACCATGGTGCGCGATTTACCCTCTAGCGCTACTCACTGTATCTTTTCCAGCTTAAACCTTCAAAATCCAAATAAACACGTTGGTAATTTATCGTAAAAATCCATTATATTAGCCAAAATAAGGCCGATGACTCTTGACAGAAGAGTGTTTTTGTGCTATATTGTAAAGTTACTTTTGTGGTAATACAAGCTCTTTAAAATTGATAGATACCATTGTCTAAACTACCTTAAGTAGCCTAGAAAGTGGTATCTATCAACAACCCCACCGGAGGAAGACACATGAAGTCGCTCGTTCAGCAGCAGCGTTTCGCCAGCAGTCTTATCACCTACGTCAAGGCTGGTACCACGCCGACCCTCGGCAAGGCGCAGGAGGAACCGATTCTCAACCACTGGGCGGCCCACAACGAGGAGCGCGGCTTCTCCGGGCACCAGTGCCTGGTGGCCCACGGCCTCTTCGACACCGTCTTCAAGCGCAGGTCAATCATCCCCACGAACTGGTCCCGCTTCAAGCGGCAGTTCCTCTCACCGCTGGCCGATCTGCTGGATCGTCTGCATCAGGAGTGTCAGTACCCTGGAAGCCACTCGTGGACCGGCGTCGGCGGCCAGATGCGCAGCGACTTCCACATGAACTACGACTTCTGGACGCGTAGGACGCAGGAGGAGAACTACCAGCACCTCTTGGGGCAGCTGGAGAGCCGAAAGCTGCTCAGGCGGAAGGCTTCGCGCCGCTACAGGAACGACCCCAATGCCGTCAGTGTCCTGCTCAACGGCCAGTGGACGGATATCCCTGGCTGCTACCGCATGCTCGAGTTCGCCATTCAGGACATGGAAAGGGATACCTACGGCACGAGTAGCATGGACATGCCCCGGGTCAGCGAGACCTACGGCCAACGGGTGCCGGTGATGTTCATGATCGGAAGCACCATCTCCTACGATCCAGAGAGTTCGGAAGGAAAGGTGTATCAGCTCGTCGAGAAGCACACCAGCCCCACGCCCAAGCTGCAGGACATCATCTACGTGCTGGCTGAGCGTAGGAACGGTGAGTACATTCCCCGCCACATCGGCCACATGGTGGCCTACATGCTGGAGTTCGTCTACGGTTCCCCGAGCGGTCACATCCAGCGGGACTTCATGTACTTGGTGCCCCAGGAGGACATGTCCGGCGAGGAGAAGAAGTCGTTCGACTGCAGCAACGACAACTGGGAAAACCACCATCAGCGCTTCCTCGAGACCCATCCGGGCCTCAAGAGCCACCTCGAGAAGTAGCCACGGCCCACCAACGTCTCGCAATGAGACCACCTGCCAGAAATGGCGCGTGACTGCGGCATCGGCCAGCCGCACAATCCAACCCCGGCCGATGCCAAATTCGCATCGACCTACCAAAAAACAGCTTTTTCAAGGCTGTTTTTTTAATTCTCAGTATTAATCACCGTATCTTTACCTTCAACCAGAAGACACAGTTTACAACCTAGACAAAACATTGGTTCGACATTCACTTGGTCAAAACTTTGTCCTGCAAGACCAAAAACTGTACTACTGAATTACAGAAACCATATCTTACACTAAAGAACGAACTGGAAAATAAGCTGCTCCAAAAGAAACGATTAGAACCATTACCTTCAAAGATACAACAAAAAAACAGCCTTTCTATGGCCATTTTTTTACTTGGAGCGGGTGAGGGGAGTCGAACCCCTGTCACCAGTTTGGAAAACTGGGATAATAGCCGTTATATGACACCCGCAGTGAGCGAAAAGAAAAAGCGTTTTCTTTTCCGAGCGCAGGGGGCATATACCTGAGTATATGACACCCGCAGTGCATTGACTTGTCGGTAGCTCTTTCTGAACATATACAGTATAATAAATCTGTAAAAAATGTCAATTCCTTTGTGCTCGAAATTCCCGTTCTAACCCTTCCTCAAATGATTCTGGCTGGATACCTTCTGGGCATCAATCTAGTGTCATTTTTCGTCTACGGCCTCGACAAACTCTATGCTAGAGGCCAAGCCTGGCGCATAACTGAGCGAACTTTATTACTTTTAGCCTTGCTCGGCGGCACCCTCGGGGCTTTAGTCGGCATTAAACTATTTCGTCACAAGACGCGTAAGTCCACTTTTCTGGTTTGGGTAGGGTTAATTATGGTAATTCAAGTGGGAGCACTTTTAGCTTATTTTTCATATTTTCATCCACTCTCGCCGACGCTTGACCAAAATATTGACCCTTTGCTATACTAGTTTTTACTTTTACGGGCTTCCCGGCTCGCTTTTACTTTAAAGTATACACCTATGTTGTTTACTAGTTTCCAGGACGACGACGATCCAATGACACTCTCTGATGACGAAGACGAAAAAGATGAAACAGACGACAAAATCGATGAAATGGACAAACCAGATCCAATGGATGACGACAGCGACGAAGCTACAATATAAAATAAAAAACTCCGGACTCAATCCGGAGTTTTTTATTGCAGCGTATTTAGGCGCGCATGGAGTACTCGCCAGTTTCGGTGTTGACGAGCACTTCTTCGCCTTCTTTAATGAAAATCGGCGCTTGGATCGTAAGGCCATTATCAAGTTTAATTTCTTTAGTCACGTTTCCCGATGCACTATCCCCTTTTACGGCTGGCGGGGCTTCGACAACTTTATACTTAATCTTTTTCGGAAGTTCCATATTGACCGGGCGGTCTTCGTAAATACCAATAACGACATCGATACCTTCTTTGAGATATTTACCGTCTTCGCCGACCAAATCACCGTTCATTTCGAACTGTTCGTAGTTGTTCATGTTCATGAAAGCGTAATTTTCACCCGTCTTGTAGAGGTATTGCATGGTTTGGAACTGAACGCTGACGATGTCTACTGCTTCACCGCTCTTATACGTAATTTCAATAACTTTACCATTTGAAAGACTTTTCATGCGGGTGCGGGTAAAGGCAGCTCCCTTGCCTGGATTGACATGCTGAAATTCAACCACCACGAATAGGTCGTTCTGATGATTAATTACTGCTCCTTTTCGGATGTCTGATGTAGTTACGGCCATAGTTTTGAGTTAAAAGTGATTATTGGTTTAGCTGATCAGCCACCGACTGAAACAGGACTTCATTGATACTTCTGGCTCCAGTAAATAATACTATCATACGGTCAATGCCAAGAGCAATACCCCCCGCCTCGGGAATACCAGACCCCAAAGCAGCGATAAAATCGGGGTCTACCGGCCAGGTTGGCTTGGCGAGCTTCTCTCGGAGGGCGCGATCGGCTTCAAGACGCTTATATTGCTCTGCAGGATCAATGAGTTCGCCAAAGCCGTTAGCAAGTTCGAGCCCGGCAATATAGAGCTCCGCTCGTTCAGCATAACGATCGTCACCCGGACATACGCGCGACAGCGAACACATTTGGCGGGGGTAATCGTAGACAAAAATTGGTTTTTTAAGACCTAGTTTTGGCTCAATTTCATTCAAAAAAATCTTGAAAAAGAGGTCTTCATATTCATCCGACACTTCAACAGCATAGCCCTTTTCTTTAGCTAGTTTTGCAACACTGTCGCGGTCGAGATAGTTGTCCAAATCTACACCGACATATTCTTCCCACACGGTTTTCATTGTTTTTCGATCCCATTTTTCTTGGACCAAGCATTTCTTACCTTCGTATTCCACCGATTCCTTTCTAAGTGCTCGGCCAATATGTTGAAACAGCTTTTCTGTGTCATCCATAAAGTCGTGATACCCGCCTGGCGCTCGGTACCATTCGAGCATGGTGAATTCGGTATTGTGCGTGCCATCGCCAAACGCTTCATAATTACGGAAGCATTTAACTAGCGAGAAATTCTTAGTGTAACCCGCAGCCAACAGCTTTTTAAGCCCAAATTCCGGCGAAGTATGCAAGTAGAATTGCTCAGCTTTTCCTACGGGATCATAAAAAGTCACGGGCACAGGGTGCAAATATGGTTCTTGTCCGGGCAGGCGTAGTGCAATCGGCGTATCGGTCTCAATAAACCCCTCATTCCAAAAGAATTCGCGTGTTAAACGAATTATCTGACAGCGTTCATCATATATTTTTTTAAGCCGCGGATTACCCGCCAGCTCTTGCCAGGTAGACATATCTTTAAATTAAAAAGGCGTACCGGATAAACAGTGCGCCATTTTAAGGAAGTACAAATTCTTAGCGAGCCATGAATGGCATAAGAGCAGCCTGACGAGCGCGTTTGATCGCTCCCGCTACTTGGCGCTGGTGCTTGGCACAAAGGCCGCTGCGGCGCTGTGGTGCAATTTTCATGTAGGAAGATACAAAGCGGCGAAGGGTACCGATATCTTTGTAATCAACGATTGCTTTGTTGTTGACGCAGTAGTAACACGCTTTCTTGGTGTTAGTTGTGGTGTTTTTTTGATCTCGAGTAGCTGTTGGAGCCATAAATACGTTAGATAGTAGAGATTGGTAGATTAAAAAGGAATATCTTCAACTTTAATTTCTTCTTCAATAACTTCTTGAGGACCTTCGTCGTAGGATGGAGCGCTGCCCATGGTCGATGGACCGCTACTGAATCCGCCACCGCTGTTTTCCATGCCTTTTGCATCAAGCATAATCATGTTTTCGGCAATAATTTCGGTGCGATAGCGCTTAACACCATCTTGTCCGGCCCAGTCGCGGGTCTGAAGACGCCCTTCGACGTAAATTTTAGAACCTTTGTGCAAATATTGACCAGCAATCTCACCGAGCTTACCCCACATTACGATGTTGTGGAACTCAGTTTGTTTTTGCTTCTGACCCTGAGCATCACTCCAGGCACGGCCAGTTGCCACACTAAAGGAAGCAACAGACTTTCCGCTTGGAATAGTGCGGAGTTCGGGGTCGCGGGTCAGGCGGCCAATAATGGTTACGCGATTAAGGTCCATATGATTGAGGAATTAGGAATAATGAACTGTTCACTATACTCCTGGGATAATGTTATCGCCACTCAAAATATCATCAAGTTTTTTGGTAATTTCAGCCATATCGAGCTTCTTTTCTTCTTTAGGGGCCGGTGCTTCAGGAGCGGCAGCTGGTGCAGCTACTGGGGCCGCAGCTTTCATGACTGGTTTTTCAACGCGAACTGGCTCTGGTTCTTCCATAGCCGCAGTCTTTTCCATCATCGCAACAGCGCCATTAGCTTCGCCGGAGTAAGCGATCTTCTGATTAGCCGACAATTCACTCTTGAAATGAGTAATCATGGCTCGTAATACCTCGCGCATCAGGACAAGCTTGTTCTGGAGCGGCTTAATTTGTTCGTTTTCAGCCTGAAAAACAACAGTGTAGAAATAACCGTAGCGAATCTGTTTTACAGGATAGGCTAAACGATTCTTACCAAGAACGGTTAGTTCGGCATCTTTGCCATATTGTTTGACGATTTCAACGATTTCTTGAGATTTCTTTTCAGCCTCTTTTTCGTCCAGGGTACCCGGCAAAATGAGGAGCAACTCGTATTTGTTCATAACGACTGATTCTAAATAAAGTAAGTAAGGTGTCTCTTTTGAGGCTGGAGCAAAGCTAAAAGAGACGAGCGAAGACATTTGTAGATGGGCGTATCCTACCAATTTCCTTACAGAAAGTCAATACAGCACGTCAGTGCGCAAAAACCAGCTTACTTTGCGCTTAACAAAGCTCTTTTTCGTTTTTCTTGGCCGACGCTGCGCTCTTAAGCACAAAGGCAGCCGCTCAGTTAAATTTTACTTCTCTGCTCAGCCAAAATATGCTATACTATGTCCATACTCTCTATTTTTTGTATGCTCACGCTCACGACGCTTAAAAAAATCATCAAAAAATACGAATTTCCAGTCTCTCCAGCAGCACTGCGTACGGCTGAAGCTAAGGGTGAAAAGCAAAACAAGAGTTTGGAAGAAATTCTTATTACCGACGGCGTTGTTAATGAAGAAAAATTTTACACCAAAGCAGCTGAGTTCTTAGAAGTTCCTTTTATCGGTCTTAAAGGCCGTGAAATTAAAAAAGAAGTTTTAAACCTTATTCCGGGCCCCGTGGCTGGCACACACCAGGTCGTGGCATTTGACCGCGACAAAGACGGCCTCAAGGTAGCCATGGCCGACCCTACCGACATTCAAATCATTGAATTTTTACACCGCAAAGCCGGACTCACCGTTAAACCATACCTGACAACTTTTAGCGACCTGAAAGAAGCGCTGCACCTCTACCACACCGAACTCGAAGATGAACTGCGCGTTATACAAGAAAATGGCGGCGAGGTTGGCAGCAACGATCTCAAAAAATCTGCTGAAGAATTACCAGTTGTTAACGTAGTTAACAGCATTCTCGAACATGCCGTCTACGAAGGAGCGTCAGATATTCACATTGAACCAAATGAAAAAGAAATTCCGGTTCGCTATCGCATTGATGGCATTCTTAAAAATGTCATGACCTTGCCGAAAAATCTCCAAAACGGTGTTATGGCTAGAATCAAAATTCTAGCGAATCTCAAACTTGATGAACACATGATCCCCCAGGATGGACGTTTCAAAATCCAGGTTCAAGATGAAAAGCTGGCGTTCCGTGTTTCTATTTTACCCATTTACGATGGTGAAAAAGTGGTTATGCGTCTCTTGCACGAAGGCACCAAACCGCTTTCACTCGATCAACTCGGCTTTTTGGATGAACAACGCGCGATTGTTGAAGAAGCGATCAAAAAACCACACGGCATGATCTTGGTAACCGGTCCAACGGGGTCTGGTAAAACAACTACCCTCTATTCAGTGCTCGGTATTTTGAACCAGCCCGGCGTAAATATTTCAACCGTTGAAGACCCAATCGAATACCGGGTCAACGGCGTCAACCAAAGCCAAGTAAATCCAAAAGTTGGTTTTACGTTTGCGGCGGGCCTCCGTGCCCTTCTTCGCCAGGACCCCAACATTATCATGGTCGGTGAAATCCGCGATCAAGAAACAGCTGAAATCGCGATTAATGCCGCCATGACTGGTCACTTAGTACTCTCTACCTTGCACACCAACGACGCTCCGACTACTCTGCCTCGCTTAATCGATATGGGCATTCCCCCGTTTCTGGTTGCTTACACTGCCAACATTATTATTGCCCAGCGTTTGGTCCGTAAAATTTGTACCTTTTGCAGCAAAGCATATCATCTGGAAAAAGAAACGATCACTGAACTGGGCCGCATGTTTGATCTTAAAAAAGTTTTTCCCCTACTTAGTAAACACGCGAAACTAAGCGCCGCTGAAAAACATTTAGAAAAAATGACTTTTTACCAAGGTGCTGGTTGTAGACGCTGCGGCGACACGGGGTACAAAGGGCGCATGGGTATTTATGAAATTCTGGAAGTAACTGACGGCTTAAGTAAAAAAATTACTGAAAATGCTGATGCTAATCAAATTAAAGAGTACGCGCGTGGAACGGGTATGCTGACCATGCTCGAAGACGGGCTTATTAAAGCCAAAATGGGCACCACAACGATTAGCGAAATACTACGTGTGACGAAAGAATAAAAAACTATATGGCTCCCAAAAAGGAGAAGGAGAAAAAATTATCACCATTCGAACAAAAAATGAACGACTTTTTAGATCGTCATTTTCTGCACGTCTCTGTAATGCAGAAGATTTTGTTTGTTCACAATCTGGAAATCATGATTAAAGCAGGGCTATCAATTGTTGCTGCGCTCAAAATTTTAGTTAGCCAAGTAGACGGCAAGGGCCTCCAAAAAATTGTTGGCGACATCGGTCTGCAGGTAGAAAAGGGTCGCCAGCTCAGCGAAGTACTCAGTGAATACCCCAAAGTGTTTCCACCAATTTATGTCAGCATGATTGCGTCTGGCGAAGCTTCTGGCAAAATGGAAGAGGCGCTTGAGCAAGTCACCACCCAGATGAAAAAGAGCTATGAACTGACGAGCCGCATCAAAGGAGCGCTCATTTACCCGGCTGTTGTTTTTACCGCCATGGTTGGTATTGGTGTTGAAATGGTTGTTTTTGTTTTACCAAAAATTATTGTAATGTTTGAGGATTCCAGTTCAAAACTTCCACTCCCAACCCGCATCATGGTTGCACTCGTCACATTCATGGAAAAAAATGGAATTTATTTGGGAATTGGCGTCATTCTTTTTGTAATCCTCTGTACGTGGCTTATTCGTATTCCACCCATTAAAAAGGTTGTTCATCGCGTAAATCTGCACCTGCCGATCGCAGGTAGTATTATTAAAAAAATTAACTTAGCGCGCTTTACACTTACCTTATCTTCACTTCTCCAGAGTAGTTTACCGATTATTGATTCTATGAAAATAGCAGCCATGGTGGAAGGTAATGTAATTTACCGCGCCGCGCTCCTCGACGCCGCCGAACGACTTAAAAAAGGTCAGGCCTTGTCTGAAATCCTACTTGATTCACCGCAACTTTTTCCACCCATGGTTACCGGCATGTTAAACGTTGGCGAGGAATCGGGCCAGGTTGAAAAAATGTTGAGAGAATTAGCTGATTATTACGGCAACGAAGTAGATGTAACCATGAAAAATTTTGCCACCATTATCGAACCAGTGATTATTTTAGTTATGGGTTTAGGCGTGGCGGGCATGGCAGTCTCGGTAATTATGCCAATGTATAGTCTGGCCCAGGGATTCTAATCTTTTTACACTCACATGTTTTTGCATAATCCGATCACCGGAGCTTTTGGCCTCGATATCGGCGACAGATCAATCAAACTCGTCCAGCTCACCAAACACCTGGTGCCGCTTCGGCGCGGCAGTTTTGCCATCAAAGAAATTCGTGAGCTCTCCATGCCAGTTGGTTACATTGTTGAAGGAGAAATTCAACAACCAGAAATGGTCCGTAAAAAATTGAGTCTCCTCCTCGGCAAAGAAGGAAGCTTTCCGGACATTGGCAGTCCCTGGGTAGTAGCAGATCTACCTGAACCAAAAACATTTCTCAAACTTATTGAACTCTCGGTTCCTCCAGCAGAAATTACCACCGAAGATGTTTTATTCCAAGCAAAAAAACATCTGCCTTTTGAAGCTGAAGACACGTATTTCGATTGGCAAATAGTTCACGCTGGCAGCAAGAGTGATCGTACCAAAGTTCTTCTTGGGGCCGTGCAAAAAACAATCGCTGATTCGTACACGTATCTGCTTGAGAGCTTACAGCTAAAACCTCTTGCCCTCGAGATACAGGCGATAGCGCTCTGCAGAGCCATGATTACAGGCACCAAAGATTATGAAGGCGAAGCGAGGGTAATTATCGACCTCGGCGCAACGCGTTCTAGCCTGATTGTGTACGACCAAGACACACCACAGTTTAGTACCAGCCTCACTTTTTCAAGTGAACTCGTTAGAGACGCTATTGCCAAAGGACTTGGTATCGAAAGCGAAGCAGCAGAAAAACTAAAAAATGAAGTTGGTTTTACGTACGACAAAAGTAATCCTAAATATTTAAAAATAATAGACACGCTCTCTGCCAAACTGATTGAGGAAATTAAACGCGCTCTCATTTTTTATGCTGAACATTTTGAAGACGCGAATCCGGTCACACACATCACACTTTGCGGTGGTCTTGCCCGACTCAAAAATCTAGAAGCAGTTCTTTCTAAAGAATTTAAAATCTCAACCGCGCTTGGGCACCCGTGGAAAAATATTTTTAATGCACCTGTTGAGCGGTATGATGCTGATGACGGCCTCACCTTTGCCACAGCGATCGGACTCGGGCTCCGGGCTGCCCGCAACCCACTTGAAGAATATAGATTATGAACATACTCCACTTAAATCTCTCCTCAGTTGAAAAAAGAAATAAGCTAGAAAAACTTATCAAGTTTTTGTTTACAAAAAATATTTTAGAGCTCATCATGCTCTTTTGTATTCTCATCGCGCTTACTCTGCTCTGGACATCGCTCACACTGAACAGTGAATTTACCAACACTTCACCCGCCAGAATTACGGTGAACTCAGAATATGGCAGCTACGATCAAGACGCTCTCGCTATCAATGCAGCAGTTCATAACATAGCTATAGCCAGTAACGGTGTCGTGAGCACAACACCCAAAATTATTGAACTTATCGAAAAAATTCCAGCCGACATCAAACTCAGCAGCCTTTCGTTTGACCGCAAAACTAACACGCTGACGCTTTCGGGTACCGCTCGAACGCGCGACGCATTACTTAACTTGCAAGACGTGCTGAAATCGATCTCTTGGATTGAAAAAAGTTCTGCTCCTCTTTCGCAATTATTCACTGCTTCAGATGTATCATTTGAAATTAAATCAACGTTGAAAGGCTTTCCGCCATTGCGTCCTGACGCTCCCGCAGCAGCGCACACAACTCCAACCGAATAACAAATTACCCTGCTATGAGAATAAGCTTAGAGAAGAAAATTTTTACTACGCTGGTAGTATTTACGGCCGGTATACTACTGGTTATTATTGCTATTATTTTCCCTTCAGCGCGCATGCTTTTTAATCTCAGCAACAAAAGCGCTGCTACCAGAATGAATCTTGAAGAACATCACACCGAGCCAATTAATTTACGCGGATTAATCCAAGATATTAAAACACTCAAAAATACTACCGCTACCTATCCGGCTCACCTCTTCAAAGCAGGCGACGAGCTCACCCTTATCACTATGCTTGAAAAAATAGCCGCACAAACAAACGTGAACCAAAAAATTGAAAACTCAAATTTTGACGCCATTACCAATCAGAAGGCCAGTGTCTCTTTAACAGCAACCGGTCCTTACCAAAATATCGTGCGCTATCTTGAAACCGTTGAAAACATGCCTTATTTTATTGTTCCAGAACAAATCACTCTTTCGCCCAGTGAAGCCGGCGACACAGCAGGCAGTGACACGAACGTCTCTTTACACCTGGTTTTATCTGTTTATGTTAACCCTTAACAAAAATCACCGCCCCGCACCCTCACCCTATACCGCTTGGCGAATAGGCAGTATTTTGGTGGTAGCCGCAATGACAATTATCACTATAATCTGCTTTTACTTTACCTACCGACTAGCCTTTGGTATTATTGACGACCAAAGCAATATCTCGCGCCTTGAAGCTGAGCCAAATATTACCCCACTCAGTACCGACGAAGCAGCTAAAGCTGCTGCCGCTCTTACCATAAAAGACGAACCGCCGACGTACCCACCCATTGTTCGCAATATTTTTGTTTATACCAGCTCTAGCCCTTCCTTGTATGCACCGCTCCCCACGTCCCTCCCCACCCCCAGACCTTAAATGCTGGTGGTTTGTTACCGGTCGAACACCGCTTGTATCGCTTGCTGAAATTAAAAATGTTTTTACGAGCAGTTCGACTGAAATGATCGGGCCGATTGTAAGGACGACCTTTGCTAGCACTCTTTCAGTCAATCCAAGCGACATTCTCAAACGTTTGGGTGGTACGGTTAAAATAGGCGAAATGCTGGCAGAGAACCTGTCTGAAAGCGCTCTTGAACAAACCATGCTCGAAGAATTACAAACAGTTGCAGGTAAAATTGAATTTGGTATTAGCCTCTATACTGCCACCGACGCGCTCAGACTTGGCACACTCGAACAATTAGAACGCTGGGGTAAAGCAATAAAACAAAAACTGAAACAAGCCGGCGCTTCAGTTCGCTACGTCGAGAGCCGAGAACCAACGCTTTCCTCAGTTAGTGTCGAAAAAAACGGTCTTACCAAGCGAGGCCGGGAATTTTTGGTGTATGAAGAACAGAACGGTTTGTTTTCACTGGCAAAAACGTTAGCAGTGCAGCCTTTTGAAGAATTAGGTGCCCGCGATTTTGGTCGCCCTGGTCGCGACGATGCGAGCGGCATGTTGCCACCCAAGCTTGCGCTCATGCTGATTAACCTAACAGGCGCTACGACAGACCAGACACTACTTGACCCATTTTGCGGTTCAGGAACAATTGTTACTGAAGCCATGCTTCTGGGATTCAAAAGTATTATTGGCAGTGATCTATCCGATAAAGCAGTTGAAGACACTCGAAAAAATGTTGCCTGGCAACAAGGTCAAGGAGCCAGCCTGTCTCGTGTAAAAGTTTTTCAAAGTGACGCCTCAGAACTGGCTGGCAAACTTCCTTCGGAATCTATTGACGCTATAGCAGCCGAACCTTATTTGGGGAAGCCTCTGCGCGGAAGTGAAACGCGAAGCATGCTCGACGCACAGATCAAAGAACTCAAACAAATCTATCTTGATGCTTTTAAGGCCTTTGCTAAAATTCTGAAGTCTGGCGGCGTTGTTGTCTTTATTATCCCTTGCTTTAGATATCAAAATTCCTGGCTTCGCATTGATTGTGTAAAAGAAATAAAAAAATGTGGTTTTACTGTGCTCCCCTTACTTGATACCGACGAGCACCTCCTGTACGCGAGACATGGCCAGCGCGTTGGGCGAGAAATTTGGCGGTTTACGAAAAATTAATTTTAGCTGTATACAGAACTCGCTGCACTTCAAGAACTGTTCCTATGTCTACCCTTATCGAAATTAAGAACCTGTCTAAGTCATACTTTCAGCAGCCACTTTTTTCAAAAGCTTCGCTTTCGATCAATGTTGGTCAGAAGATTGGTGTTATTGGTCGAAATGGAGCAGGAAAATCAACCTTATTTAAAGTACTTCTCGGCGAAGAGGAACAGGACAGCGGATCAGTCATTATCCATGACCGAACGCGCCTGGGATACATCGAACAGCACGATGTACTTGATGTCTCCGAACCGGTCATTGCTTATCTTGAAAAAGCAACTCATCAGCCAGTTTGGGAATGCGCTAAAGTAGGAGCTCAATTTGATTTTACGCCTGCAATGCTCGAACAACCCATTGAGACCTTTTCGGGAGGTTTTCAAATGCGTATCAAACTTATCGCGTTGCTCCTTAAAGATCCTAATCTTTTTTTACTTGACGAACCCACCAATTATCTCGATGTACAAACGCAGCTCCTCTTAGAACAGGCGCTTATTTCATATTCAGGCGCCTTTTTAATTATTTCGCACGATCGGGAATTTTTGGAACGCACCTGCGACATGACACTTGAAGTTGAGCATGAAAAATTGTTTTTATACCCCGGCGATGTTGCTGCGTACTTTGACTATAAACGCGAGCAGCTCGTCATGAAAGAAGCATACAATAAAAAAATTGACCGCGAACAAAAACATCTGCAGAGTTTTGTTGATCGTTTTCGTTATAAAGCAAGTAAAGCAAGTCAGGCACAGTCAAAACTTAAAGCCCTGACCAAATTAAAAAAATTAGATATTGCCGATCCGCTGGCACGCGTCAGAATTACTATTCCCGGGGTTGAAGCCAAAAAGGGAGTCGCATTTTCTTGCAACAAACTCAGTATTGGCTACGGTGAAAAAACAGTAGCAAGCAATGCAACATTTGACATTGATCGAGGCGCTAAAGTTGCTATTGTGGGCGCGAACGGCCAAGGCAAAACCACCCTTCTCAAAACGCTCGTTGATGAACTACCACCCCTTGGCGGCACCTTTCGTTGGGGGCACGGCACGTCGAGTGCTTATTATGCGCAGCATATTGCCAGCAGACTTCCGAACAATGAATTAGTTTGGGATTATTTACGTACGCATGCAGATAGTAGCTTGCCTGACGAAACGGTCTTGCAGATGGCTGGTAATTTTTTATTTCATGCCTCTGCGCTGGAGAAAAAAATTAGTGTTCTCAGCGGTGGCGAACGCGCCCGTTTGTGCCTGGCCAGCTTATTACTCACCAAAAGTAATGTGCTTATTTTGGACGAACCAACGAACCATCTTGATTTTGAAACTGTCGAAGCGCTTGCTGCAGCGCTTGCGGATTACGCGGGGACAGTTTTTTTCATCAGTCATAATCGTACTTTTGTTAATTCGTTAGCTACACTACTTATTGAAGTTAAAAATGGCGTGATCAGGCGTTACCCAGACTCATACGAAAACTATATTTATTCTTTAGGAACTGCTGCGGTAGAAACTCAAACAACACCAAAAACCAGCACAGACACACCAGACAAAGAAGCGGCGAAACAAAAACACGAAGCAATGAAAATTCTTAAAAAAAGAAGTCAGTCACTCGAAAAAGAAATGCTACGACTAACAAGTGAACGAGATCGCTTGTTAGCACGCCAAGCAAAACGGCCTGAAAAGTTTTTAGCAACTGACTATGAACTCCTCAGCAAAATTATTCACGAACTGGAAGCAGCGGAGGAAGCGTGGTTACAAATAGCGGAAAAACAAAATTAAAAAAGCGCTCTACCAAGAGCGCTTTTTTCTAAGTAGCAATATGGAAGTAACAAACGTCACCATCTTTTACAACATATTCTTTACCCTCAAGGCGCAGCTTGCCGCTTTCTTTTAATTTCCCCCAACCGCCAAGGGTAACAAAATCTTCCCATCCGACCACATCGGCTTTAATAAAACCCTTAATAAAGTCCGTATGAATGACACCCGCGGCATACGGTGCTTTAGTCCCCGTATTCACCGTCCACGCGCGTGTTTCCGGTTCGCCTGAAGTAAAGTACGTAATAAGATTAAGGAGTGTATACCCCGCGCTAATTAATTTATCAAGTCCGGTCTTTTCAATTCCTAGACTTTTTAAATATTCTTTTCCTTCTTCTGGTGAGAGGTCAGCTAGCTCCGCCTCGAGCCGTGCACAAACTTCGATCTGAGCGACTCCCGGTTCTACTGCTGCCGCGGCGCTGCCACTTTCGGCCACATTCACCACGTACATCATCGGCTTCATGGTAATGAGCTGCAAGGTCTTTAAGAAAACCTGTTCGTCATCGGTATACTCAAGCGCACGAGCCGCCTTATTCTGCTGCAGTTGATCGTACACTTTTTGCAAGAGATCAATTTCTGGTTGCAACTCTTTAATTGCCGTTCCCTTGGCACCTTTTTTTGTTGCCTCAAGCCGCTTCCCTACCACCTGTAAATCTGCCAGAACAAGTTCTGTGTTAATAATCTCTGCGTCTTCAAGCGGATTAACACGATTATGCACGTGGGTGATATTGGAATCCTCAAAATTACGAACAACGTGAGCGATCGCATCAACCTCACGAATGTGCGACAAAAATTTATTACCAAGCCCCTCACCTTCGCTTGCCCCCTTAACTAACCCTGCAATATCCACAAATTCAATTGTGGTGGGAATTATTTTTTTAGAAGTAGAAGTGTCACTTAATTTTTGCAAGCGTTCGTCCGGAACTTCGACAACACCAACATTCGGGTCAATAGTACAAAATGGATAATTCTGAACATTAGCTTGTTTTGTGCGAGTAAGAGCATTAAAGAGGGTCGATTTACCAACATTAGGCAGCCCAACAATACCAATAGAAAATGACATAGATTCCGAATAAAAGACTAATTGATCTTTCACACTATACCTAAGTAAGCTAAATATCGCAAGGGAAACCATTGACTTCTCTCTGCTAAATGCTATACTAACGACGTTAAATTTAAGGGCCGTTAGCGCAGCTGGTAGCGCGCTTCCATGGCATGGAAGAGGTCGCGGGTTCGACTCCCGCACGGTCCACTTTGTAAATTACCGCTTTTATAGGCGGTTTTTTATATACCCGGCAAACAAAAAACCAGTCCTTAAGAAAACTGGTTTTTTTGTTTCTGACAACATCACAAAGTAGTCCTCAATAAGAACTGCTTTGAAATGCTGCCGACCGTCTATTTTGCTTCGAGCTACTCCTCGAAGTTTCAAGATGGTCGGCACGGTGAGATCGAGACTGGCGGGGACCTACTTGGCGGGGACGGGCTTGAGCGGCGCGATGATGATCTTGTTCTCGCCGCGGATGACCCCGTCCGGAGGGATCTGTATCAGGCTCACCCCAGACACAGGAGCCTTCGAGGGCACGAAGATGCTGCGGGGGATGCCCTGTGCCTGGTACTGGGCCTTGAGGCGCGCCTCGGCCTGCTGACGATCGGCCTGCTCTGTGGGCGTGAGCGCATGGATCACGACCGTACACAGTCCGGCGGCATCAGGAACACAGCTCTTCGGACTCCCTGAATACCGCACCAGCAGACTGCGCCCATCCTCCGGCCGGAGCGTGAGGCTCGTGTCCCAGCCGTAGATGCCGACAGCCTTTCGACCGACCTCGACGCCGACTGCGCCGAGATAAGTCCTGACCTCGAAACCCTTCTGGATCAAGCGCTGACGGTAGTCGTAGCCGTCGGTTTTGCCACGCAGGTCGATGCTCGCCGTCTTGCCTGCGACCAGCTCACGGAATGACCGGGTCGGGCTTGGAGTACACGGAGGCTGGGGGCAGGTGTGATCCAACCACACCGCCTGCGGAATCGAGTCGCCACCACCATGGTGCCGACGATCCGTGGGCTGTAGCAGCGTGTACGTCCCCTGCCTCGCTCCCGGCGGGCGCTGCATGCCCCGTTCACGGAAGCTCGGCTGATCCGGTCCCAGCTCACCCAGAATCTCCGCAGCGACCCGCCTTTTGGTCGCGGCATTCCGGGCCTCGTTATCCCGGATGACCTGCAGGAGGCTGGTAGACTGTGCCCCAGAAATCGACGGAGCAACGATGCTAAGCAGGAGCAGCAGACCAGGAACCAACTGTTTTCTTGTCATGATCGTTTCCTTTCCCTGTGGGAAGTTGTCTCATAGATAACCATGTTTTCTTATAAGTATCAAGTAGTGGCCACTGAAACCTGGTTACCTCAATTTTAATTACAATGCATAGTGAAAAGCATCCAGTCCGATTACCTCTGTATTGAATAACCACACGACTCGCTTTTAACTAAAAAGTTCTTTTATACGTTTTAAAAACCTATACTTAGACCAAAAAGACGTTTTCATTATACGTACGTTGGTTTGACACTGCTGTTTATTCAGTGGTTATTTGTGACAATTTATTTTTGGTTTTAAATACTGCCAACCGGGTTTTTAGAAGCTTGTTCCTCAATCATTACATTAAGGAAATTTCTAGAGTATCTATGTGTGATAGATCTCCTAGAGATACTCGGGACTAGACGCTTGTGGGCGACTAGTCCGCGAGGGGGTGGCGAGCCGTTGCAGCTCACCGATACGCACCCGAGATTCAGGCGCGGAACCGTCATTTGGGTGACGGATCTTCAGGGCTTCAGCCTCTTTTTTTGTGAGGTGGTGAAACACTGCTTAAGAATTTTCTTCAGTGCAGCCTCTAGTACCGGGCGCAGGCGCGGATGATGTCGGCCGCGTCGACGAGCTGGAGGAGGAGGTTGATCTTCTGGGTGCGATCCATGCCGCTGGAGAAGCGGGAGTAGGCGCTCTGCCAGTTGTCGAGCACGATCGCCATGAAGGTCGGTTCGTCGAAGCGGTTGAGGGCGCGGCGGGCATCGGCGTTGTTGGTGCCGGTGGCCGAGGCCTGCTGGCTCGAACCGTGCCCCTGCTGCATGATCACCTGGTTGTTGTTCCCGGTGACCACGACGGTGCCCGACATGGAGCTCGCCTGGACGGTCGCCTTGGGCGCCGACCAGATCTGGGCCTCCACGACCTGTCGCACCCCCTTCGCGACCTCGCACCAGGCCTCGTCCTCCTTCGAGTACTTGCTGATCGCGATCTGGCTGCTCGGGAGCGGGGCGAAGGGTCCGAGCACCGACGACTGCCAGTCGCAGCTGCCCACGATGACCGGGATGACGCGCACGCCGCTCTGACGGATGCGCACCGCCTCCTCGAAGATGTCGTAGTTCTCGGCCATGAAGCTCTGCGTGATGAGGAAGAGGACCACCTTGGCCCGACTCATCATGGCCACCTTCAGGTTCGTCGTGATCTCGCCGGCCCCCACCTTGCTCGGGTCCCAATAGCTGGTCTTCCGGATGATCTGGAAGAGGTGCGTGCGGCAGTTCTTGCCCGCGTTCTCGTCGGCGTACATGACGACGAGATCCGCGGCGGGCGGCAGCTCGATCTCGGGCTCCTTCTTGAAGTTGGCGACGGCCGTGACGGTGACCGGCCTCGTGAGCCGGCGCTTGGCGAGCCGGATGGCGTCGCTGTCCTCCTTGGCCGACTCGTCGAGGTAGACCGTCAGCGCGAGCTTCTGCTTGCGGCTGACGGAGTTCGGCTTCTGGGCCTGGAGGTCGGCGCGGATCTTCTGCTGGCGGTCGGTCTCGTTCTTCACGCGCACGTGCTTCTCGATGATCTCGGCCATGGTGCCGGCCGCGCTCATGGCGTGGTCGACGTGGTCGGCGTCGCTGGGGTCGAAGCTGGCGTCGTGGGCGGACAGGTTCGCGGCGAGGAAGCAGTTGATCTCCATCTCGACGTCGTTGTCGAGCGGGAACGTCCGGTTGTGCACCGGGTTGAACCCGCTCTGGTCGAGCTGCTCGCCGGTGTAGACGTCGAAGCGATCGGCGGCGGCCTCGGTCTCGAACGCGCGGGCGATCGAGACCAGGGTGACGCTGCCGAACTGCGCGCCGACGTACTTGGGCGGGCGCTCGCTGCCGTTCTTGCTCCGGCCGATCTGGTAGCCGAGGAAGTTCCCGAGGGTCGTCTCGTCGGTCATCTGCCCCACCTTCGGCACGTAGCCGTGGGTGAGGAAGTTGACGCGGTCGTAGACGGGGCCCGTGAGGACCTGGCCGGCGACGAACTCGCGAGCGAGCTCGACGCCGCTCATGCGGGAGATGCGGCTCTTCCGCGCCTCCTCGCCCTCGGCGAACTCCTGCTTGACCCGCAGGGCCTGGCCGATCACGCAGCCGCTCGCGACCATGAAGCTGTTCAGGTCGACGGCGAGCTGCGCGAGGATGTTCTCGTCGGTCACGTGGGCCGCCGCGAGCTTCTTGATCTGAGCATCGCTCAAGCCGCAGTTCTTCAGGCGGCTGATGAGGTCGGCGGGCATGGTGATCGAGGAACCCTGGGGCGGCGTGTTCTTACGCATGCTTTTTCTCCTGGTGGACGTTGTTGGCAGGGGTACAAACTTGTTTCCCCCATAGCAATCAGGTGACCTTGCTTAAGACCGCCTTATTGCTGTGAGGGAAACTTAGAAAAATTCTTGAGTTGTCTGTAAAAGAACTGTCGTAACTTTCAGAACGTCACACTATATCATAAAAATACAGTTTTGTCAATAGTAGATACACATAATAATTAATTATGGATATAATTTAGCTAATATAAGCTAATTATACATATACTAATTATGTTAGTATTAGATTAACATATTACCTTATATAGACCATTTTATGCTTAAATAAGGCAAAAAAATGTCAATAAAAGTCACACGGGGTTAGTGCTCAGCGGCTTTTAGTTGTAAATACGGCCTTATGGCGCTACATGCACCATTGTGAAATAAAAAAACAACTAACCTTGCCGGGCAGCTGTTTTAAACGAAGCGGAAGAACTACTTTACCCGCTTTGAATTGTGCTATATCCTATAGGGGAATATAATTTTATTTTTATGCGCGAGCTTGCCGTGCGTCCACCAAATAGTGACCAGACTGAAAATATTGTTATGCGAGCCCGGTTTGAAGGCGAACAAGCAGTCTCTCTGCTTAAGGCAGCTCAGGAAGTTCCACGACTGCGCAGCGTAATTCCTGATTTGCGTGCATCGCTTTCTCCGGAAATTTTTAACCAGCTGGAAGCAACGTACGAACGCTTAGTAGCAGCCATCAATGAAACAACCAAACAGTTTGCAGCCTTTGGCCTTAATCCTGGAGAAATTAGCGCCGGCCTACTATCGCGTGCTCAAGATATTTTCGTTAAACTTGAACACGGCTTACGAACAGAGACAATGAGCGAAAGGGATGCTGTGTTTTTTTTGGCTGATTTGGAAGACAAAGAAGCCGAGTGGAAAAGGGAAGCGCTCAAGGCAGCGCAGTGGGTGGCAAATTATGAGAAAGTTGAACTTACTTTGCAGAACACAGAACCGTCGACTGTTTTTACACAACCCACCTTAGCTGCGCAGGATAATTTAGAGCTTGATAAATACGTCGCGCAGCACACCGCCGAGCTCACCATGTTAGCTAGTGCACCCCAGGTAAAGTCCCTTTACCTGCGCGCTTTCCATAGCCGCGGGCAATTAGCGCCGGTGCCAGAGCTCTTTTGGCGTGTTGATCGTGATTTGTTGGATTATGATGATCGATTTGGTTTTTTCCTTCCTCAATTTATAAAAAAATTTCCTTCACCACGGTCAACCCCGGTTCTCTTAGAATTGGGTCCGGGCAGTGGACACAACAAACTATGGCGTAGCATATTCCGACTCCCCGATGATATTCCGCACGGTCTTGTAGATATAGCCGTCGCGGATAAACTCTATTTTCCGCTCAATAAATTAGTGGATAATCGTATTGACTGGAATGTGTTAGACCAGAAAATTGGTGAACATATCCAGCTCAGCATGACAGAGTTAGTCAGCGAGGCGCTTGCGAAGCTCATTGTAGTTAAAGACGGTCAATTAGGCCAACAAGACCTCGAGTACGATGCGGTGCGCAGGACGAGACTCGAAGAAGACCCTGCGAGCATTATTGATATTTTACAAGAAGTTGCTCCGCAGCTAGCCACCACTTCCACTGTCCCCACTGATTATAGCGAAATAGACGCGCAAGGACGGCGCCTTTACCCCAGGCACGAAAATTTAAAAGAAATCGACTCACCGGCTTTTAAAAAAATTTGCCAACTTTTTGAGTCTGGAGGAATAAAAGAAGTATTGCGCGACCATCGTGATCCTTATGAATATATCCCAGCTTTTCCAGCCGGAATTATGATTGGCGATTTCTCACAAATCGACCACCTGGCGGATACTTCGATAGATATTGGGCTTGGCGTCCGTTCGACGGTATACATCACCGGCCCTGAATACCAACTATTTATCAACACGTTCATTAACAAACTTAAACCGGGCGGCGTCTACATTGATGATAACATCCGTGAAAATTTTGGCCGCCGCTATCGCATTCCCGAGCTCAAAAAAATCAAAAAAGACTTAGAGCGTACGCATGCCGATCATGCGCACTCTGAACAATTACAGTTCCAGGTAATCATGGGCCCGGGAGTGTCGGGGGAAGACGATACAAAAGGCCAGGTGCCCATGGCTATAATTATCAGTAAAGCAGCGGACCACGGCCCGGAAATTAAAAAATTGCTTAAAGAAGGTTACTCCTTAACTCCACTTGATGAAGTTCCGGATTCTTTTGGAGAATTTGTCTGACGCTTTGACTTGTCGGCTTGTCGCCAGATGTACTCAAATAAAACGCGGAAGTTTTCGGCAATCAAAGGGTGCACAATATGAACTGCCATTGCCTGCCCTTCTTCGAGTGTTGCAATCTGCACGGTGTCGGCACAAATTTTTATGTCCATACTAAAAGGGAACTCGCTGGCCGGAATAAGTCGTGAATCGATATGTCTTTCAGGATCAGGGGTGTTGATAGTGTTAGTATCTGGAGCAATGGCTCGGTTTGAAATTTTCCGTGCAATTCGTTTTTTTACAAATTCCTCAACATAATCCGGAAAAAAATCCAGCATATTACCTCTGTCTTCAATGCTTAAAATAGGCTGGCGCAAATCAAGTACTTCATCATAGGCATTAACCAAGCCCTCTTTGCCTTCAAAAAACCTTACCCCCGGCTTGTGATGCGAGAGCCGGTAGACTGATTGGAGATCGCCAATCACTTCTTTCAGCAGCGATTTTTGACGTTCCAGTTCTTTTTGCTGGCTTACCATAAATTCTTCCAGCTTTTCGGGCGGCGCAGCGTTGTAAACGGTTTTTTTACCCTGCTTATCAGTGGTTACCAGGCCATAGCCTTCCAGGTTATTCAGCACGTAATACAACATGGTTCTCGAAAACGGACTTTTTTGTTTTAAAAGCGGGATAGTGGCCTGAGAATTTTGAAGTAATATTTCATAGAGTTGCGCTTCGTTTTCCCCCAGCCCCAGTTCCGTAAGCGTTGTAGCGATAGTATTTTTTTTATAAACTTTTGACATATTTTTATATGTTTATTTCTTATTTTAAGATAAAAAAGTAATAATTGTCAAATTTAATTTGACACCTACTCTTAAGATTACTGATAAAAAGGTTAAGGTTGTAAGTGAAAAATTTTTTTACTATTTTTTGAAGAAGATAGACTTACTTTTTTAAAAAAATGAGTGGCTTTTTTACCCAAAACAACTTTTATTGGTTTGACACTGCTGGTCAAAACTGTCATTATCTTTTCATACCCCTCGGCGTTATGCCGAAAAGGAGCGCACCATGTTGTCTCGACAGACGAGCTTGTTGTCGGTCGTCGTTGTGGCATTTATGGCCTCTGGCTGTGCTGCCGGTCTCAAGCAGATTTCCCCGGCGACTACCAGCACTGAGCACGCAGAGATCTCGAGCATCGTCACGATGCCTGTCGTGCTTCACCCCTCCCCGTACGCTGATGGTCGCAAGTACGTCTTTGACCTGCTCGACGGTAGGGGTGACCGGACGCTGCACTGCCCTGCCAGCTATTCGCTTCAGACCAAACTGCTGAGAAACGAGCCGAACCATCGACCCATCACCACGTTCAGCCCTTGGAGCGACACTCGCACTCAGGGCACTATCGTGATCGACCCGGTCCAGTTCGGCGCGTACCCCGGCACCTGGATCGTGTACGTCTTTGACTGCCTCACACAGAGCACAACGCTCGCAGCGGCAGACGCGCGTTGACCCCCTGTCGCCCTTTGGCCACTCCCCGCCTTCTGCGGATGGAGTGGCCTGCTTTCACACATTCTTAGCACTAGGAAATTGTGCAATAAAAAATAACCCCAAAAAATGGGGTTATTTTTTATGCAATTTATGGAGTGGTTGAAGCGCTATCGCTCGGCATATCAACTGGTTCGGGCTGCGTCATAGTAGAGGACACAGTCTCAACCGACGCTTCAGAATCACTTGGAGTAGCGACATCGGTCGATGTTGCTGTCGGCTCTGGGGCGCTTGGCATCACTGCTTCAGGCAAAGGTGCTTGATCTGATGGGGCGACTAAACCCGCATAATCTTGACGTTTAGCAACCACAATCCAATCGAATGTAGCCGTGCCAGTACTACCATCAATTTCTTTTACCACGAATCCTTGGGCAGACTTTTCAGCCACATATACACCTTTTGATCCGGCCGAGGTAAGCGTTACTGTTACTTTGAGCGGTTGCAGCGGATCAATAATATCTTGCGTTCCCTGATCAAAAACGATACGCGCTTCCCCAGCCACTAGTTGTGACGAGCTCGAGAAAACAAATTCAGATGTTGGCGACTGGATAGCATACATGTCTTGTGTTCCGACAGAAGTCGTTAAATGAGTAATAAAGTGACCGCTAGGATCAATTGACCATTTTTTGTCTTTGGATGTAATGGCTGCAACATTCAAAAGTACGTGACCCTGTAAATTCAGATCTCCTCCCGGATACGTAAGCTGCCCGCCTGGCGCAGCAACCTTTAAGTCATTTCCACCGGTTCCAAGATCAATTCCTTGAGCAACAGCTAACTGTTCAAGATTATTTTGGAGCGAAGTAATATTCTTGTTTTGTGAATAGGCCCAACCGGTTCTAATAAGTGCTGGAATTTTTCCTTCTGTTCCTGTGAACGGATCGAGCGCAACACCAATCACCCCAACCATTTTCTGACTGTTATCGAGCGTTGGGTCGTATTTCATTGCAAACCCTGGTTTTGATGAAGCAACAAGTAAATCACCACGATTAATTGAACCGTTTTCGTTAACCACTTTTACCGGAACACGCCCAACCATAGCGAGGACTGCCGTTGTGTCGGTCTTGCCTCTACCAACGACGATTGTAGGATTAGTCGATATAACACCAGCAACTGCTGCATCATACGCCGTACCGCTACGACGGTAGGTATCTGGACTGTTTGGATCAACAATCATAACATCCCCGGCTTCGGCAAAGTCGTCAGCAGCGATATCAACGCGTTCTGCTAGATCACCTGGATTGGTCGATGAACCAAAGGTTGCGCTTGCACCATAGTAGTTACCGAGCGTATGCACATCTCCGTTGGCTGCGACCGAGAAGACCGGTGTATCATGGGCGCGCAGCGAAAAGAGAATGCGATCAGATGTGCTAGTTGGAGCAAAATTTGGTGCGTTCAAAATAAAGGCTTTAGCATTCTCAAAATCACCGACATTTGAAGTAAGTAGTGTTGTAGTAGAAAATGAAATTGTATTAAGTGACGTCGAGAGCATTGATAAATTACCATTCAACGCAAAGTTATATGGCATCGTCGAACTACCAACAATAATTTTCTGGTTACTTGTATCAATTGTTAATCCTTGATTGAGATTACTACTTGCTGAAGCCGATGAATCAATATTTACAAAGGTAGTAATTGTGCCCGCACCAGTTCCATTAAAATTTTCCATCGCAATACCGATCGTAGGCTGACCAGCCATGGCTTTAACCGCAACACCAGGAATTGCCGATGCCGAGAGTTTGTCACCAACAGCAATAGGACCGTTAAGACTCGAAACAATCAAAGGCACACGCCCGGCAAGCGCAAGCGAAACCATCTTAGTCCCACTCGCAAAAACTATGTCATCCGGAGACCATTCAGTTAAGAGCAACCCTGGTTTGGTTGAGACGATACCAATCGCAGTCGGATTATCTTTGACGTCTGCTTTTACAACTCGGTTTGGGTTATTTTTATCAAGCGCAACAACATCGCCAGGTTTTAAAGTCGCATCATCCGTTAGGTATGATTCGGCAAGGTCAAAACCGGAAAGGTATGCTTGTTTGGCGTATATTTCTTGAGAATAGATCTTGTAGAAGTACTGACGCGAGTTGCCCAGTGAGGAGCCAGAAAGTGCCGTGGTAGTGCGGCAGCCGCCATTATCAAAATCATTGTCTGAACACCCTTGCCACATCATGAGGTCACCGGTATCTGATTTATAATAAAAGGCTGTGAGAACCCCAGCGCCACTCCGTATCAGCGACAAACCTTTAGTATAATTAAAAGGGTCAGGGGTTCCAAAGGCGGTTTGCGCATTTGATGATGAATAACAATTTACATTACCGCACGAAAAGACAAAGGGGTCAGTATCAGAATCAGTTATGCGTTTCAAAAATGCAATTGTGGGTATACCTCGGCTGTCTATGGCAATACTTGGCCAGCCGCCTTGGCTGCTTGTATGGTTCCCAGCCGACAACGAATTCGTGGTAATATTTGTACAACTTGCGCTTTGACAAGGACCCCAGTAAACATTCGAGTCGTTGTCATCATAATAGGCTAAAATAGGAATACTTAGCCCCCCTGGACTTCCTGATTGAAATCCACCATCAGCCTTAGTCATGCCAAGAGCAAGATACCCACCGTCATTTCCAATATTATTATCAATCGTGTTGGCAAAAGCAAAAGACGAACAACGGCTCGCGGAACAATGAATCATTTTAACTGCATTACCATTGTCCTTAAATGCTATAAGCGGCATTCCGTCTGACGCGATTATCATTTTGACATATGAATCGGTAGCAGCGCCAAACGCTAAAGTTGAAGATGCGTCAAAGGTTGCGCAATCTTCAGCCGTACAGTGCTTAAAAAGAAGAAGACTTTCTGTTGAATTCTGGTATGCAACAACCGGCATTCGATCTTGACCAATAGCTATGGCGCTATACTTACCGTTATCGGCAGTTTGATCAAGTATCTGGCTATTTACAACACTACAGTCAACGCTGTAACACTTTGCGATTTTAAGTTTCTGATTTGTTGCGTCATAATAAGTAAGCACAGGGAAACCGTCTGCCGCGATAACCATAGATGGATTTTTGCCAACATCTCCCGTCGCATCAATTGTTACCTGTGTATGCGACGAACAGTTTTGCGTACTGCAATGCAGGACGACCAAATCAGCATTAGTAGTATCGTAATAAGCAACCACCATCAAATTATCACTCCCAACAACAGAAACGGGGAAAGCCCCAACATCATCTGTTGATTGCACAGTACTTGACGTACTCGTTGCATTCCCGGCTATCGCCGTTGAAGTCACCACGCCGGTTATCGGAAGAATGTTACCGGCAAACTGGAGACTACCGGATGTAAAAATATTACCACCCGCATCAATGTACAGCCGTCCCAAGGCATAGGCCGTACTGGTATTAATTACAATTGCAGCGGTGTTCGTAAATGTGGTTGTGGCCGAAAAGGTGTTGGCGCCGATAAAATTCTGATCAGCGGTTAATGAAGCCCCACCTGCGCCCCCACCACAACCAGTGCACGAGCCAACGGTAAGCGTTCCGATGTAGCCACTGGTAACATTTAAATTTTCAATTGTTGAACTGGCAGCTGTAGTTGTAGTAAACGTAGATGTCGCACTCACGCCCAGCGTTCCAGCAACGTCTAACAAATATGCAGGTGCACCAGTGCCAATACCGACACTTCCACCAAAAATACCAAGCGTATTAGCCTGCGAGATAAAGCCAGAACTTCCACCCAGACCAAAACCAATTGAGCTAACCCCACCACCCGTAATTGTCATGTTGGTACCAAAGGCGAGCGAATTATTGCCCAGAGCATGGGTTCCGTTACCCAGCGCAATTGAAGTGTCACCACCTGCTTCACTACCGAAACCTGCTGCAAAGGCATTTTGGTTTGTTACGGAGTTGCTTCCACCAAATGCTGCACCGTTATTTCCTGAAACGCTATTGCTTGCCCCCGCTGCAATACCACGTTCACTAACAATATTATTAAAGCCTGCTGCAAAGGAATCACCACCACTTGCCGTATTACCCGTACCAAACACAGCCGAAGTGTTTCCACTAGCTTTATTATTAAGACCAAAAGCAACCGAATAATTTCCAATATTGGTATCGTCCCACTGCGTATTATTAACTGAACCGGCGCGGAAGGCAGCTTTGTTCGGAACCCACATTAAACGCACCCCTGGTCCTTCATACGGTGTAGCCCCGGCTTCTCCCAGCGTGCCAATTGCTAAAATCGCCCCATCTTTTATAGTAAATTTGGCAACCGGCGTTGAAGTACCCACCCCAAGACCCGCTGAGAAGGACGAGGTAGCACTAAAAATATTCGAGCCGGTAAATGTTTGACTAGCCGAGAGAGAGGCCCCGCCACCAGCAGAACATCCTGTACAGGTACCAGTAACTACTAAATTACTAATATTTGCCTGAGTAATAGAGCTGCTCGCCATGGTTGTAGTAGCGAACGTAGACGTACCTGTTACAGCAAGCGTCCCTCCAACGGTGAGCAATGAGCTTGGCACTAAACTACCAATACCAACATTACCACCCATAATGGCGAGGGTATTGTTTTGTGAAAGCGTGCGAGAATTTGTATCAAGACCAATACCCACGGAATTATTTCCACTAACCGAAATTCTAGCACCAAGTGCAATTGCCGAAGTTCCACCGGCACTATTATTGGCACCAATAGCAGTGGAACCAGTTCCACCGGCCGACGTATTGCCAGTACCAATTGCTGCTGCTGAACTTGCTCCGCTAACCGTATTACTAAGACCAAATGCAAACCCAGCCCCACCACCATTAATAATATTGCTTGCTCCAAAAGCAGCAGAATAGGTAACACTAACAGTGTTGCTTCCACCAAAAGCAACAGAACCGGTTTGACTGACGGTATTACCAGTACCGGCCGCAAAAGCACGGTCACCGGATACCTGATTATTTTCACCAAAAGCAGCAGAATAGACACCGACATTCGCCGCATCCCATTGTGTACCGTTCACATAACCAGCCCGGAAAGCTGCTTTATTCGGTATCCACATAAGACGAGTACCCGCCCCGTCATACGGAGTTGTACCAGCACCCCCAAAAGTTCCGACGGCCAATACGGCCCCCTCACTTACTGTTAATTTTGCAACCGGTGTTGAAGTCCCAACACCGAGACCAGCTGAAAACGAAGAGGTTGCACTAAAGATATTAGCACCTGTAAACGTTTGGCTGGCGGAGAGCGACGCACCGCCCGAAGCACAACCCGTACACGTACCATTAATTACCAGGTTCGTAATATTGGCGTTGGTAATAGTAGAGCTAGCTGCGGTTGTGGTAGCAAAAGTACTTGTCGCGTTAAATGTATTAATACCCGTAAATGCCTGGCTGTTACCCAAGTAGGCCAAAACCCCAGTTCCAAAAATACTCCCTAAAGAAATACCACTTACCGTTCCGTTAACTGCTAAATTAGTAATATTAGCATTGACAATCGTTGAACTTGCAGCTGTAGTACTGGTGAATGTGGTTGTCGCGTTAAAATTATTTAAACCCGTAAAGGTTTGATTGGCGGCAAGCGATGTGTCCCCTGCGCCCGACGCACAACCGATACATGTGCCGTTAACTACCAGATTGGTAATTGTGGCACTTGTAATAGTTGTACTCGCTATAGTAGTAGTCGCAAAGGTAGACGTAGCGTTAAAGGTAGTTGGCCCATTAAAAGTTCCTGCACCACTCAGTGCCAAACTACCAGCGCTCAGTGCTCCTGTTACGTCGAGCGAACTATTAATCGTTGAACCGTTTGAAGCAACAAAGCCACCGGAAAAGAGCGCTTGTCCGTCAACCTGAAGCGTGGAAGAAGCTTTTATTCCTCCGAGGACATGCAGTGTGGCGCCAACCGTACTTGAAGCGCTCGAAATAAAACCGGTCGTAAACGCTGACAGACCCGTAACATCAAGGGTGCTTCCAAGAACGGTGGCTCCGTTCACAAGCAATGTTGAAGAAGCATTTAATGCTCCGGCTACCTGGAGACCAGCCGCAACACTTGATGAAGCGCTTGCCACGAACCCTCCCGTTAAGGCACTAAGACCAGTATTAGTGAGGAGACCATTCATGGTGAGGGCGTTTATACCGGTAATATTATTACCACCAAGCACTAGATTACCTGCAAGTGTGCCCCCAACCAGCGGCAAATAATTACTCGCCGTAATAGAATCAACGACCATCGCATCAGTAATACTATTCGAAGGCAAAGAAACTGATCCATTAACCGTTAAAGCTACTATATTTGCCGTGTTTATGGTACTACTCGTTGCAGTTGAAGTTGTAAAAGTAGTTGTAGCGTTAAAAACATTTGCTCCAGCAAAGGTTTGTGAGTTTGCAAGGTAGGCCAAGACGCCCGTACCCCCGACACTTCCCAAATTTAAACCCGTAAGTGTACCCGTTAAATTTAAATTATTAATTGTAGCGTTAGCAATAGTTGCGTCTGTAATTGTCGAACCTGCCACAGTTGTCGTGCTAAACGTGGTAGTAGCGCTAAATACATTTAAACCAGTGAACGTCTGATTGCCGGCAAGTGAAGTGTCCCCGGTTCCCGCACCACAACCAACACAATTACCTGTTACTACCAGATTGGTAATGTTTGCGTTTGTAATAGAGGAACTAGCGATAGTCGTCGTTGCTACGCTCACGAACCCCGTACTGGTAACATTATTAAAAAGAAAGTTACCCTGACTATCCGAAAGCGGAATATAGACCGAGCTTGAAGCAGTATCAAGTGCATAGCCATTCAAAAATCCAGCATTAATCGCATACGGACTCGCCGTAATTTGTTTGCGAGGCGTTAGCACCTCGGCCCCAATGACCAACTGAAGATACATGCCAGAATTGTTGCGGAAAATATTCGGATCAAGTGGATTGGTTCCAGCCCCCCCAAGGTCAATACTGAAGATTCCGCTTGAAGGAGTAAGACTGACAGCTGTCGGTGTGCCGAGTGTGCCCGCCCCCGTATACAGCAAATTACCTGCTGTAGCTGCGTCGTATAAAAGGAATTGAATATTAAGCGCAGTACTAATGGGCGTATTAGTACCATCTAAAATCTTTCCTTGATACGTTACCATCGACGGCGGTGCAGCTGGCGCAGCTTTACCAACTTGTGAATAGAGGAAAGCGCCAACGAAAAATAAAAACAAGCCGATGAGGAAAAATTCCCGGCGCAAGCGAAAGGAGTAGTTTTGCGTATCTTTTTTATCCATAATTAGCCCAAACATCTGAGAAAATTTATTATTTCCCAGTCTTAATGAGCTTATAGGACTATACCACAGAATCAAACTTTAATTAAGGGTTTGTGGACGAAGTGGAAATGTCTGGACCTGCAGCCTCTGCATCTGGTGGACTACCGACAATTGCGTCATCGTCTGGAACAGAATTGCTGGCAGCAGATGTGCTTGAAGCGCTAAGGTCAGCAGAAGCATCTCCTTCGACGGTGCTCGACCCCGCTTCTACATCTGGGCTTGGAACAAACAGCACTTCCGGTGCCGGTGTTGCCCCCGGTGGCGGAACTGTTAAGTTATCAACAGCCGTAGTTGGGACAAGCCAATAATCAAAGGCGCTGTCTTCTTCGGCAGCAGTATCAAAGCTAACGGTGAAAGAACCGTTTTCTTTCTTTGAAACCCACCAAAAATGTTTTGGATTATTCACGAATGTGATAAAAATTTTGGTACTCGTTGTAAATATATCGTTTTCAACGCGCACACTCGTCTCTCCTTGAGCGATAGTCGCTTCACCGATCGTCGTTTTCTTGGTATCGGCATTAGGTGTAATTACGAGCTCAGGAGTAATAACCTGATCCGCAGTGAGTTTTTTAACTCGAGCATTGCCCTCGGCATCAATTTCCCAGGCATTATTGAGGCCTTCAATACGCCCAACCGCCAAGAGCGCGTGCCCCCCGAGCGACAAATCTTTGGAGAGTGTTAATCGATCACCGTTGCTCGTCACACTCATTGCCTCTAAACTTGTTCCAAGGTTTTCACTATTTGTACCAGCCAAACTATCTACCGTTGCTTGCAGATCCGTAAGCGTCTTAGTCTGGCTATACACCCAACCAGTTCGAATTAAAGCAGCAATTTTTCCTTGCTCACCGACCAGCGGGTCAAGCGCGATACCAATAATACCGACTACTTTAGAACTGCTATCCAGGGTCGGATCGTATTTCATGGCGTAGCCTGGGCGCGACGATGCGACCAACAAGTCTCCGCGCTGGATGGAACCATTTTCATTCACCACTTTAACCGGAACACGACCAACCATGGCTAGGTTTGCGGTATGGTCAGTTTTACCTCTCCCGACAATGATAGTTGGATTGCTCGAAATTACTCCAGCGACAGCGCTATCATACGGCGTATTACTCCGACGATACGTATCCGGACTATTTGGGTCCACGATCATTACGTCCCCTGCTTCAGCAGTATCGTCAAAAGCAATATCAACCCGCTCAGCTAAGTCCCCTGGATTGGTGGACGAACCAAAGGTGGCACTAGCTCCATAGTAATTTCCGATTGTGTTCACGTCTCCATTAGCAGCGACCGAGAAAACAGGTATATCTTGGGAACGAAGCGAGAAAAGAATGCGGTCAGACGGACTGGTTGGAGAAAAGTTTTGGGCATTGAGAATAAAGGCTTTGGCATTTTCGAAGTCCTGAACATGGGTCGTGAGAAGTGTGGTGGTCGAAAATGACAACGTTACCAATGCCGGATCAACTACCGAAAGTCCGCCGTTCAAAACAACCGAGTATGGCGCAGTCGTTGTGCCAAAAGTAATTTTTTGCTCATCATCATTAACAGTCAGACCCTGGTACACGTTATCAGCGCTTCCGTTAGCAGCAAGATTGACAAAGGCCGTAATAACTCCCCTGGTCGAGCTGGCCGAAAAGGCCTCCATCGCAATACCGATTGTCGGCGCACCACCCATGGATTTGGCAGCAATGCCCGGGAACTGGGACAAAACGAGACGATCACCGATCATGATCGGACCATTCTCCGAACTCACTCGTAAAGGAACGCGTCCTGAAAGAGCGATCGGCACCTGCATCGGACCACTCGCTTCATTTTCCCATTCTGATAGTAATAAACCCGGCTGAGTTGAAATAATACCGACAACCGCAGCGCTATCATCTGCACGTTTTACATACCCCGGCCTTTGTTCATCAAAGGCGACCACCTCGCCAGCGCTTAGTGATGGATCGGCTGTGGGATATTCTTCGGCCACGTCAAACGCAGCGACTTTAAACTTCTTTCCCCAAAACTGGTTGGCATATACATTATTAAAAAATGCTCCACCACTTCCCAAATCTGACCCGCCCGTAATGACACGAGTTGTAGTTGCCATACAATCAATCCCCGCGCACTGGAGAAAATCTAGCTGGTACGTTGCTAACAATGTTGTATAAGCAACCATTGGTCGACCGTCTTTAGCAATTGCCAGGCTTGAAAATCGCCCCGTTGTGCCGGCACTAACATCGACAAGCGTTGAAGTTACTGTAGCACAACCAACGGAATTACATTTAAAGATAAATAAACGATCGTTTGATTGGTATGAAACCACTGGAAAACCATCAACACCAATAGCAAGATCAAGAGAATTAAATTTCGCCGGATTTGGCACCGCAGAATTTACTTCTTGCCCCGCTTCGGTTACTGTACAGGCCAAATTTAAACAACGAAGAACAATTAGACGATTAAAGCTATCATCACGATAGGCCATAATGGGAAGCCCGTCGTTTCCTACTGTTAAGCTGACAAAGGCACCTTCAGACCCTCCTCCGGTATTATCAAGTGTTGAAGTAGCAATTTTTGCCGAGTCGATACAGCCAGGGTCGCCACAACGTGCAAAATCCAAGGACCCTTTGTTAATATTATTATGCGCAAAGATAGGATTACCATCTGAACCAATAGCAAGCGAAACCCAAAAGCCGACAGTACCGGCACCCGCATCAATTAATCTCTCCGTACTTGTTGAACAAAGTATGTCGAGACAATGAATAAAACGTAGATCATTATTTCCAAATTCATAAGCTCCAATCGCTGGAAACCCATCAATACCTATTTGCATCGAGAGATAATAGCCATCTCCGGTTACACCTGCAAAATTAGTTTGATTTCCACTTGAACAAGCCAGGTTACCACAATGGAGGATACCGACCTTACTTTGATTACTATCATAATACGCTATAACCGGTAAACCATCCGAGCCTATTGCCAGCGTCACATCATTCCCTGAGAGAGCGGCTGTGACTACGGTGGTTTTTATGTTCCCACTGGTACACGTCGCATCTCCACATTTAGTAACAACCAAGTCGTTGTTATTGGCGGGGTATGCAATCAAAGGCAAACCGTCCGCATTAACTATCAAAGAAGTCATTCCGTCCCCGTCTGAAGATGCACGACCAGCATTATTTACGGCATCGATCGTAGAAGTTGTGCGCGCGGTATTTGAATATGTTGGAACATAACTTGGCAGGATATTACCTGTCACCCGCAGTGTTCCCGAGGTGCTAATATTACCACTTGAATCAATATAGAATTTACCCAGATTACTTCCGACTGTTTGTCCTAGAACCAAACTTCCATTCTCCAAAGTAGAGGTAGTTACTCCATTAGACACCACCACCCCACCCTGCACATTGAGATACCTCCACCTGGTAGACGAAGAACCAACGTCATATAAATTATTAATCGTCGGAACAATATCCCCTACTACTGTGGTCGTGGCAAGTGTTGTGGTTGCGGTAAAGGTATTGAGACCCGTAAATGTTTGATCGCCCGTGAGTGAAACCGCGCCGCCACTACACCCCGTACAACTTGTTACGGTAAGATTAGTGATCGTAGCCGTATTAGCAAACAACGAAGTAATATTACCATTTTCAATCGTTGAACTTGCTGCTGTGGTTGTGACAAAAGTCGAGGTTGCGCTAACTCCAAGTGTTCCCGTGACCGAAAGCGTAAACCCTGGATCAACAGTTCCAATACCTACAGACCCTCCGAGTATGCCGAACACATTACTACGACTGATCGTGCCACCACTACCGAGCCCTACTCCCACCGAGCCATTTCCATTCACCACCATACCAGTGCCTAAAGCTACGCTATTACTACCCGCGACGACATTTGACTGCCCCAAACCAAAGCTATAAAAACCACCAATATTATTTGATGCACCAAAAGCTCCTGAGTACGTGCCACCAACAGTATTACCCTGACCATAGGCTAAGGAAAATTCACCTGAGACAGCGTTACTAAAACCACCGGCAAACGAGCCTTGATTGCTGGCTGTATTACCATTACCAAAAGCAGCGGCAAAATTTCCACTTACAGTATTACTTCTGCCAAAAGAAAAAGCACCGTTGTCACCACTAACAGTATTACCAAAACCAGCTGCAAAACCATAATTTGCGCTTACCTGATTATTATATCCAAAAGCAGCTGAATTACTCCCGATATTTGCCGCATCCCACTGGGCACCAGTGACTTCACCAGCTCTAAACGCACTCTTGTTTGGTATCCACATGAGCCTTGTTCCCGGACCTTCATATGGCGTACCGCCCGCACTACCTGCAGCCAAAATACTGCCGTCCTGAACGGTAAGCGCCGCAAGCGGGGACGATGTTGCTATGCCAATACTCGTTGCAAACGTACTGGTAGCACTAAATGTCGCGATTCCACTTACTGCCAAAGTAGAAGAAGCATTCAGCGCACCCGTAACTGTAAACGTACTTGTTACTGTGGACGAAGCCGCGATAAAACCACCGTTTAAAATAGCTAAACCATTATTGGTATATGAACCATTGACACTGAGCGAACCAACATTAGTAAGTGCCTGATTACCAGCATTTATCCCGCCAGTTAACGTTCCGCCCGCAAGGAGTAAGTAGTTGCTAGCCGTAATCGTATCTGGAATCATGGCGTCGGTAATGGAGTTATTAGGTAATAAAACAGTTCCATCAACTACTAAATTAGAAATATTTGCTGCAGTAAGGGTAGCGCTCGCCACAGTTGTAGTTGTAAAGGTAGTTGTTGCCGAAAAGGTATTAAGCCCGGAAAAACTTTGGTTATTTGCTAAGAAAGCCAGTACATTAGTCCCAGAAATACTACCGATCGGTAGTGTTAACCCACTAATCGTACCGCTTAGATTCAAATCCCTAATATTGGCGGTAGTAATTGTCGTGCTTGCGATTGTTGACGACGAAAAAGTACTGGTTCCCGAAACAAATAAGTTGCCGCTGCTTATAGTGTTGAATTGAAAATTTCCCTGACTATCTGAAAGTGGAATATACGCTGAACTTGATACGGTTTTAGCTCCGTAGCCATCCAAATACAAACTATTTATGGCATAGGGCGCAGAAGTAATTTGTTTACGCGGCGTCAAAATTTCGGCGCCGATGGTTATTTCTAAGTATACCGCTCCGTTATCGCGAAAAATTTGAGTGTCCAGCGGATTCGTACCCGTGTCCCCAAAATTAACACTAAAAATACCACTTGATGGTGTAATACTAACCGCGGTCGGAGTCCCCAGTGTACCACCAGCCGTATAAAGGGCATTACCTGCAGTCGGCGCATCATACAATACAAACGTCATATTTGTTGCCGTGCTAATTGGTGCGTTCGCACTATTCAGGAGTTTACCTTGATACGTCACGATTGAAGGCGCTGCTGCACGTACAAATGAGCGTGACCAAAAAAATGAAAAAATGAAAAACAAAATTAAACCAACAACAAAAAATATGCGGCTTTGGTGAGCTAAATTCTTTCTTTCCTTTCGTTCCTCCATACCTTAGTTTAACTGGAAAAACTGGTCGTTCTAACGCCCACTTTTCCATCTGTATAGTATACCATTAAAATGGTTAAAATATAAGTGAAGCAGGAGATATCCACTTTCGTAATTTCTTGGCTAATATAGCATCTTTTTCTTATAAAAATAAAAAAGTAACTATAAAAAATTACCCTTATTAAAATTTGGGTAATTTTTTATAGTTACTTGATGTTTTTAATTCATGAGCCACGAACTTTCCCGGTCGCTTCGTCCGAACTGGAAACTTCTGATTTTACACTGGCGGAAGGATCTTTTTTTATCAGACCGACATTCGAACCAATTGTCGCCACTTCTTTACCACTCAGATCAATGACCGTTGTTTTTGCCGGCTGGTACTCCTTGTGATCATACGTTACATAATACCGATTGTCCCCTGCCAAAAAGTAATACCGTCCTTTGGAATCCGTTATCTGCGTTGAGACTAATTTGTTAAACTGCGAACTAAACAAACGTGCCACCGCTCGCGAAACCGGTGTTCGCGACTTGGCGTCATAGACAATACCCCAACTTTTTGGTTTAGGCGGGAGCGCCAAACGTCGGAAGACAAAAAACATAAGGATATGTCCTACCAGGAGAGCGCCTACATACCATTTTGGCGATATATATAAGGAAACAGCCGTAACAGCAAGACCAAACCAGGACATGGCAACCTGAACTTTCTTACCGATCTTTTCCCAAACCAACCGACGCGGTGTTTTATTTTCGCCGCTTGGATCAAGCGGAATATTAGCGGTAATGATCGGATCTTTCTCTTTAATAAGGACCTGTTCACCATGATAAATATCTGCTTTTTTCCCATCAGTTGTATACCCACGCAGCAAAACCGAAGGAAAAACCATTTTTTCTTTAAAAACTTCTAACCGGTAACTACCAGGGTTGACGGTAAAATAATAACGGCCATTTTTATCCGTAACACGTGACTGGATAACTTTCCCTGTTTGAAAATCAACCAAACGAATAATGGCTAAGTCTACAGGCTGCTTACTTAAAGAGTTATAGACTTGACCCCAGCCTTGACGCTTTTTTCGCCCCAGAAGCAACACCGGCTGCAAAAAAAGCAATCGAAGGAGTGGCAACAGGTCAACCCATGAAATTAAAGGAACGGCACTGACAGCTATAATACCTGCTGCTGCCGGCGCAACTACAGTGCCTGCTGCTTGTTGTACTTCTGGGTTATCGGCTAAATTTTGAAGCACTTTAGTTATTGCTTGCGTTTTGGCAGCTAAATTTTGGGTGACATTTTTTATGTTCTCACCCAGTGGTTTATTAAAATCAATTACTTCTGCCAAAGTAGGCGGTATGGTAATAAGCGTAACCGATGGCGCAAAAATATTATTACTCACCACTTCTAACGGAACACTGTAGTCATAACGTCCGGCTGCCGAAATTTTGGCATAGTATCTTCCGTTTGGTAATACCCAACCAAACATGCCCTGCTCATTAGCAGTTTGAGGGTTCAGCTGACCATAGCGATCAAGTGACACCGGCACATTACCCTCTTGCAGCAACGTAATTTTAGCGCCTGGTACAGGCGCCTTCTTATCGCCGAGCACCTGTCCAAAAGGGCGGCTATCTAAAACAAAACCTATTGTGTCTACTTGTCCAGCACCATAATCGACTTTTAAATATGCTTGGTGGGAGCCAACGCTCGGGAAAATAAAGTCAGTATAATAATTTTTATCGCTTTCATTATACGAAAGAAGGTGTTCACTGGTGCCATCAACAACTACTGCGGCACTGATAGGCTTTTGTCCGAGGGCACTCCCTTTTAAAATTGTAGTAAAGGTAAAACCAGCGAGGTCGGAAATCGTTCCGTTGTGTAATGTGAGCGGAACGGTGCGATTGGCTGCTGAAAAAGCGAGGGCATCAATACTTATTTTTAAAAAAACCGGCACAGTCGATGTGGGCACCACGTCGGTTGGCTCTTCGGGTGTTGGCTTAACAGGTGTTGATGTGGGGGTGGGCACCTGGCAACTGCTTACCAAAGAGCAGGCGGTGTCGGCGCAGTCAACCAAGCCATTAGCATTATCATCAGTTCCATTATCACAAATTTCTTGACCGGCGAGCGGTGGTAACTCCGCGTTACCCGAGACACCGGAACTAAAATTATTGGAGGCATCGAAGGAAAAAACAGTATAAAAATACTGCACATTAGTTCCGAGCCCACTATCCACGAACATCTGGCCATTTCCACTATATACTTCAAGCCCGTCAGTACGCGAACGCGGAGCACTACCAATCTTACGGATAATTTTGACTCCCTGAAAATCAGGCGCTACGGCATCACTGGGGTTTTCCCAGCTCAGAATAATTTTTCCGTCTGTCGCTACTACTTTAAGATTACTTACATCTGGTGGAGGAACAACTTTTTTGAGCGTCTTAAAAGTATCATCAGTACTATTACCACTATTACCATTAGCATCGGTCGAGATCACCCTAAAGTGATAGGTCGTGTTGGCCGCCAAACCGTTTAGCACAACACTATGCTTAACTACCGCACTCGTATCTTTGCCAAGGCTTCCATAGCCTGCAGTTTTTCCATACTGAACCTGGCTGTCTGAGTCTTCATTGGTATCCCACGTTATTGTGGCAATTGTTTCCCCGACTACCACCGCAACATTAGTCACTACCGGAGCTGTCGCATCAGTTTCAGATTTTGTTTTAAAAGAACCAGCTGATTCAGTGGTGTGATTGGCGGTATCGGTGACGCTAATCTTAAAAAAGTAGAGTGTGTCAGTAGCGAGCCCGGATAATGCCACCTGATACGTGCCCGTAATACTTCCACTCATTCCATATGCAGCGGTCGAGCCGTAGACAAAACTGCTCATGCTTATTCCTTTGTCATCACTCGCTGACCAATTTACGATTGCGCTCGTAAAATCAGCAGTCGCATTGACACCAGTAATACTTGGCGCCGCATCCATGTCTGGTGGTGGTGTTTCGGGTGTTGTGCCGCCACCTCCAGTCGAACCACCTCCTCCGCCGGTTGTCGTTTGGCTCGGAACTGTTGCTCCAACCGTAATACCGCCCGATTGCGTTTCCGCAAAAGCAACCTGAACAGTAGCCCGTGAAACGAGCAGGGTACAAAGTAAAATAAATGCCGAAACTTTACGCCACATATTTTTTTATCATACTTCTTTGGCGGATACGCCGTACTATCCAGACTCCCAAACCAACACCTACTGTCAGCAAAAATAAACTCCAATACGGCACGTACCAAAACGACGTTTCGCTTTCTACTGTCTGGCCGGTTTTGCCATAGATAACCTCCGCCGTCAGTGTATAAAGACCAGGCCAGACTAATTCTGAACACACTGTTCCGTCAACATCGCACGCATCCTTTTTAGTAGTCGAAATTTTTTCCAGCAATGAACGTTCCGATTGCGGCAGCAGTTGATTGCCGAGCTGCACATCTCGCCCACCTACCTCTTTTCCACGGAGTGAACGAATGGTTATTTTTCCTGTCAGAGGAACTTCAATTGAACCTGTATTTTGTATTTTAATTGCAGCATCAAAGGGTTTTGAGCCAAGTACTATGCGCTCAGAAACCGCGGTATTCATAGTAAGCGATTCGGTCACCACTCCTGAAACTTGAATCGACAACAAACTAATAAGACGCTGGTTCAAAATTGCCGTGCCTGTCGTATCAGGACGCGACTCGACGGCGAGCGCCACCCAGTGCGAACCAGGAAATGTTCCGGCCGGAACTTGTAGCTTAAAAGTAGCAAAGCCTTGCTGTCCCGGTTCGAGTACAAGCAGCTCAGGTGCAGGTACAACCCATTTTTCTGCATCGTCATATCCATTGCCAAAAAGCGGCAATCCAGCCGGATCTTGTTTTAAGCCGGTAACTAAAAGTTGAAGGCGAACACTCTTTGCTTCATCATTAGTTACGGTAACTTTTAAATCTTGAGCAGTTCCAGGATCAATCGTAACGATTCGTCGAGCAGGACTTAGGGTGAGCGCGCTCGCACGGTGCGGGTGCCCAAAAATCAGGACGAGGGCGACGAGTGATACGGTTGTAAACACAAATTTTTTCATACTTATTAAGGATTACTGCTGGCGCTGAGCGTAATATTTTGACTATATGTTGCGGCAGCAGACGCGCTTGAAATCGATGCTTTAAAGGTAAGTGTCGTTGCGCTCCCCGTTATTGCTGTAGCCGCTGTAGCCAGATTAAGTCCGTTCGTAACAGCAACATCAGTTGTTACCAAACGCTCATTACCTGCTGTCGTGACACCATATTCTTCCGACCCAGCAGTCACCATGCCGTCCGCAACTGCAGCGAGACTCGTTCCCGTAACTGCGCCAATTGAGAGTGTGTAACCGGTTGAAACATCGGTTGTAACCGTGGCAACTGTTGCAGCCGTGTTTACTGCCGTAGCACTGAGCGTTCCTAAATCAAGCGAAGAATTCGTAATCGATAAACTGATTTGACCCGAGTCTGTGGTTTGAAAACCGCCCATAACTCGGTAACTCGTACTGCTAGCTATTCCAACTGAAACGCCAGAGATCGTATCTTGAAGACCAAAAGAGGTGCTCGTACTCAGGCCTCCACCTACTCCGATCGTATCTGAAATAATCTGAAAATTAGTCGACGACATGAAGGCCGACGAACGCAGTGGAAATAGTACCAGGGCAAGCCCGGCAACAAAGAGAAAAAACTTAGTAGACATACAGGCGTTCGATCAGAGGGATTTTATTTAACAAGCGCTTTAATTTTTGCAGCGACGTCTTTGTTGTCTGGATTCAAATCTTTAACGCGATAGTAATATTGAAGCGCCAAAGTCTTTTGACCTCTCGTTTCATAGGCTAAGCCTAAGCTATACAACGCGTTAGAATAATTTGGTTGCAACCGCACTGCTTCAAGCCATACTTTTTCGGCATCGGCTCGATCTGTTCCTTGGTTGCGGTTGTAGAGGAGGCGTCCGTAGTTAAAAATAATTTCGACATTCTGCGGTGACTGAGCCAAGGCATCTTTATAGGTATCAACCGCCTTATCAACTTTACCAGCTTGTTCGTAGGCGTTCGCGAGTTGCGTTTGCGCGCCCAAATAATCGCTCTTTAAATAAAGAGCATCCGTGTACTGCTTAATTGCTTCATCAAAATTACCACTGAGCGCGTAGTTGTTGCCAAGGCGCCAAGCCAAGACCGGATTAGTTGGCTCACGTTTTTCTGCTTCAATCAACGATTTGATTGCCCATTCACGCGCTTCCGGGATCAGCGTCGCAGCATTTTCATACATTGTTGCTAAATTTTCCCAGGTAACAACTGACATCGGTTTGAGATCGCTTGCGCGGCGTGCTTCATTAACTGCGCTGGCCATAAACGTACTTACTTTACCTACATCAGGTTTGAAAGCACGGCTTTCGGCAACCGCCTCAAGCAGATAAATCTGAGCGAGACCAGTGTGATAGACTTCTGAATCATCACGCAGTGCCAAAGCTTTTTTCATCAGCTCTTCCGCATCGGCGTAGCGCGTCGTTGTGAGCGCCTGAGCATAATATACATCGGCGACATAGAGGCGTGCCCCCCAAACTCCGAAGAGGGCAATACCCGCCATAAACACAATCACAATAAACGAAAACGATAAATTATATTCTGGCGTGTTGGCGATTGTAATCTTTTTGGTGGTCGAGAGACGGGGTTGAATAAAAAGAAGTCCCGTCATAGCGAGGCCCATAAGTGCCCACCACAGCCACCAGAGCACTGGTCCAAAGAAAATAATTGCGGAGCCAATCGTTAATGTGACCCAGGCAATGACCACTAAAAATGTTTCCCAGTGCACGACGAGTCCGCGGGTTTTTTCGATCATGGCGTTGATACTCGACACACCGCCTTCGAGGCGAATACGGAGCCAACCCGATAGTGATTGCCCCACAAATGCAACTATCAAAAAGGCCAAGACGAGCATGAAGACAATACCGCCTTCCGCGAGGAGCGCGAGCATTGTTGAAAACGGTGAATTGAAACGAATCGTCCAGGCCAAAGCATCGGCATTGAAATCACGCGTTCTAAACTGAGAAAAGTCCGTGGTAAACGAACCAGGACCAGTTCCCAAAAATAAATTCTTTGCCCCAGAAACCAAAGTTTGAGATGAAATAGTCCACGATGATTTAAAGCTCAAAATAGTTTCGATTGGCAAAACATATTGGAATGAGCGTGGTGTATCAAAGAAAATAAAGACAACCACCAAAACCAAAATAGCAAATAAAACCGACAGGGCTGCGAGACGAGCTTCGCGAATAAAGCCCATACCGAGGAGAAGGAGCAAAATAAGTGAAGCCAAAAGCACCCACCAAATAAGTTTAAAGCTGAGGAGTATTAAACCGATAAAAGCCAATACTGCTGCGCCGGCATAGAGCATGCCGCCCAAAACACCGATATTTTTCTTAATGAGCTGTCCGGCCGAGAGAACAAAAACAACGACCAGCCAAATACCAAACGTCCCATTAAATCCTTCGATCGTATTAGAAATTGTCGTGTAGCCAGTTAACCAATTAAAGATGTCCACGTTAAAGGCAGCTTTGAGCACAAACAATCCGGCGGTTGCAGCGCCAACTGACACAAGCACATTAAAGAGCAGCATCCAGCGACGCGGACTCGTGAGCACTTGAACGATCAAAAAATAAAATAAGGCCAAGAAGCCTAAGTACAAAACACTGAGTCCAAAATAGTCATTGCGCCCCAAGAGACTATCATGCAGCATGCCCGAGAACAGCGCGGAGATGGTTGCGCTCACAAAAAGGGCAATTACCGGAATGTCGAGCGGTGAGCGGCGAAAGACAATTTGTTTGGTGAGTATGGCGCGCGCCGCAACGATAAGCAGGCTCACCAGCACCAGCCCGACTAACAAAATCGTCTTCGGCAAAATGTAAAAATTTACCAATCGCGTATCGATCGCGAGTGGTAGTAAAACTGCAGTTAGCAAAACGACAAAAAATAAGGCGTATTCTAACCACCCCAGGAGGCGATGTTGGCTGACCATAAGAGCCTATATATAAAGAGTAAATTGTATTCGTTTAGCATACCACAATTTTGGGTATTTTAGAATGTTTTTTTGAGCAAGCGGAAGTGCATAAAAAAACAGCTGTTGAATATATAGTTTTTTAGATTGTAGTAGGCACCGTATCGTTTCAATAATTTTTAAATTTAAAAAATACAGCCGTTGATTAGGGCAAAATATATTCTAAACAGCATAAACAAAAAATCACCGTTTGCCACACTATCTTCTACAGGTCGCTCATTACGTTTTTAATCAAAACTAAAAGTCTAACTGACGCACCTCTCTAACGGCGTTAGCAGCACGCCAACCTGCCTCAAAATTCTGCAAAAATTATTCATCCAGGCTGATACATGGTTTTACTACAAATATTCCTCAGAAAAAATAGTTTTAATTCTAACGCCCGGCGTACGTATATACTTAGTGCGCCCGCAGTAAACCTAAACGTTTGAACATTTTATATTGTCAATCTTTATGTCGTATTATTTGAGTCTTTTTTTAAGTATAATTAGCAAAATAATTTTATTGTTGTCAGAATAATTGACATATATTTCATCGCTGTATATACTACTAAAAATACTATGGAACTCGCTTTTGCACTCACCCATCTTGGTCTAACACCCAAACAAGCTGATGTTTATCTGGCTTTGCTTCAGGCTGGCAGTGCGTCTGTCGCTCAGTTGTCAAAAAGAGCCGACACGAAACGCCCCACCACCTATTTAATCTTAGAAGAATTGCGCTCTAAAGGACTAGCCACCATTACACCGGGCAAAAGAATAATCTACACGGCCGAATCTCCAGAACGACTTGCCGAAGAAGAGCGGAGACGGAGCGATCTTTTAAAAGCTAAGATCCCTGAATTAGCCGCTCTTTACAACTCCAAAAAGGAGAAACCAAAAATTCGTTACTACGAAGGCACTGACGCCATCATCACTCTTTATCGGGAGATATTTAATAGTCTAGAAATTGATATGTTCGGTTCAATTATTACTATTGATCCAACAATATTCAAAGCTATATGGCCCTGGTTAGAAAAATTTGTTAAATCAAAAAAGCGAATTCGAGATTTAGTGCCACACGATACCAACTCATTAGAATTTGCCAAAAAACGTAATTCTGAATTTCATCAAATAAAAATTGTTTCACGTGAAACAATTTTACCAACCGATAACATCATTTACCAAAACAAGCTGGCTATTTTTTCTTATAAAGATACCCCATTAGCCGTTGTTATTGAGAACGGCGATGTTGCCACCACCTATAAGTCTTTATTTAACCTGGTTTGGAGCCTCATTAAATAACTAATTGTTTCACGTGAAACAATTAAAGACGAATAATCAAATAATTACTCAAACTAAAAACAATGGCTAATATTAGCCATTTTTTTGTATTTGTATACAATAGTGTAGACAATTATCCACTTAATGAGGACTTATGCACTGGCTTATCCACAGTTTTGTGCACTTTTACATAAAATTTAAAACACCCCGATAGTATCGAGGTGTTTTAAATGATGGCCGAGGCGTTGAGTGAACAACGCCTGCGGCCGAAGAAATGTGCTGGCAGGACCAGCTAGTACTGGAGGATGCTGTGGACGGGGCGGCCCGTGAGCATCTTGGCGCGGCCTTCGCAGGCCAGGATCTCGGCGATGGTGAGGCAGCAGACGACAGTGCTCTCGCCAGCCAACTCGACGAGGCGACAGCCGGCGTCCATGGTGCCACCCTTCGCCAGGATGTCATCCACCAGGATGACGCGCTTGCCCTTGATGAGGTCGCGGTGGACCTCGATGGTGTCCGTGCCGTACTCCTTCTGGTACGTGACGGAGAGGATACCACCCGGAGAGGGCGGAAGTTGGCCGGGCTTCCTGAGCATGACGAAGCCGACGCCGAGCCGCTCAGCGAGCGCGCCACCGATGGGGAAGCCGCGGGCCTCGAAGCCAGCGACGACGGTGGTGCTGCGGTGGGGCTTGATCTGCCCACCCTCGACGATGACGTCCATCTGGTTGATGACGGTCTTGAGGCCATCGGGATCGGCGAGGAGCGGCCCGATGTCGAGGAACGGCACACCCTTGTGATCGACGATAGGGATGAGGGATCTGAGTTCGGCGTGGTTCATGTTCGTTGGTCTCCTTTTTTCTCTAGACGTTCTTTGCTGCCGCACGGGCCTCATCGTAGATGCGACTCACGCTGCCGTCGGGGTTCGACGTCTCGTGAATGGCTCTGGCGAGGAGCGGTGCGCAGCTCAGGAACCGGATGTGATCCTTGTACGTCCTCGCGTAGTCCGGGGCGCGCGGGATTGAGTCGCTGACCAGCGTTGCGGCGCCGCTCTTCACGAGCTTGACCTCGGCCAGCTCACCCTTGTGCGGCGACAGGATGCCATGCGTCGCCAGGATAGTGACGCTGCTCGCGCCGAGGGACATAAGATAGGCAGCCGCGTGCGAAATGGTGCCACCGGTGTCGATGATGTCGTCCACCACGAAAACCGTGCGTCCCTCGACCGACTCACCCATGTAGCCGAGCTCCTTCGACACCGCCGACTCGTTGTTCTCGTCGCGGGTCTTATGGAGGGTGCCCAGCTTGGCCGAACCACCGATGAGGCGCTGGAGGTCCTGGGTCCGCTTGACGGCACCGAGATCAGGGCTGACGATCACGAGCGGGTTGCTCTTGTCTCGAGCCCAGGTGCGGCAGAAGGGGGCGAAGAGGAGGGAGCCGGTCAAATGCGTGACGCAGACCCGCTCATAGAACCCCTGAACCTGTGCCGAGTGCAGATCGATGGTGATGATGCGGCGCAGGCAGTTGAAGGTCTCGAGGATGGTCGCGAGGCGCTTGGCCATGATAGACTCGCGGCTCTTGGCCTTACGGTCTGAGCGCGAGAAGACCAGGTAGGGAACCACGAGGGTTACCTGCTCGACGTCCGCACGCTCGAGGGCATCGAGCACTTCGATGATCTGGCCGCAGCACTTCCAGGGATCGGGGTACTGCATGTCGGCCAGAATGTAGACGTGGCGCCCTCGGACGTTGGGGAGGGCGCTCGTCGGCGAGCCATCCGCAAAGCTGGCACAGCCGGCGTCGGCCATGGTGAACCGCTTGTCTTCGAGCTTCTCGAGCTCGAGCATGATCTGCTCGCCCATTCGACGCATTGCCGGGAAAGCGAGCAGGAGGTGGTGCGTCATATACTCACTCATTTTTTCTCACCCATTCTTTTTTCGTGGCGTTTGAAGTTCTAGAGCTGTGCGATGGCCGCGATGAGTGCGTCAGCAAGGATTCGCTCACGCTTCAGGAGACCACCGGTGATGTGGAAATGCGGATCCTGGTGGTCGGCCTTAGGGAAAAACTCCTTGTAGACACGACCAATAGTGGTTTCGTTCGCACCACGGTCCTTCACGATCTGGACCATGTGCGTTGGCACACGAATCGCGAGCGACCAGACCTCGACGATCTTACCGTCAGGAGTTTCGATCGAGATCGCAGCCGCGTCGTACCAATCGTCAGGGCCGGCCTCATAGACGCAATTCTCGATGCCGATCCAAAGATCGGCTTTGGGAGCCTTCGCCTTGACACCTTCGCGACGCGTTCGAGCGCCGCGCATGCCTTCGACCTGGCCGAACGGCTGCTCGTTCTCGCCCGACTTGGCGTCACACGGTTCAACGATCGTGTGCGGCAAGGCGAGCGCGCTCCCGGTGGTCTTAGGATGGCTTCGCGAAGCAACCGCTGGATACAAGATATCTTGAATACGCATAGACGCTCCTTGTTTTCGATATGTAGTGGAACAGCAAATCGATGGTCAAACTGCCGTTCCACTACATATCGTTTGGTTGTGAATGAACGGTCAGTAAAACCAGGCTATGACGGGCCAGAAAAACAGCCAAGTATAGCCTATAATCGAGTGTTTGTCAATATTGGAGCTTGTCTGTCATACACAGCACAGACTCGAATACTTTTCGTTGTCAAAGAACAACTCTTGATGGCGGTTAAACCATCCCTCTACCCAGGTTCAAAAACTGAAGAGAGGGATGGTCCGGTCGAGCGCGAAAGCTTCGACCGGAAAAAAAGAGAAAAAAGTTGCAGAGTGAAGGGCGTGGATTATCGGTCACTCGTCCACGCCCGATTGATCACACGCTTCTTATCGAGGATTTCCCGGACGCGGAGCGGCAGCTCCTTCGGAGGCACATCGTTCTTCTTGGCGCACACCGGGCACATGAATTCATACCGGCTCACAATATTATTGCTCTCACACGTCGGAGCAATAAGGTCGACTTCCTCCACGAGCAGCGTTGCTCCGCAGCACTTCTCGCTGCACACAATCTCGCGGCTCCACGGATTCTTCCAATTACCTTCCTTGATGATCTTCATGACATACTCCTTGTTTACCGAAAGTCTGAATACCGCACGTACGTCTTGGCCTTGCACTCAGGGCAGGTGAACCAATAACTGGCATCACCCTCAAAGTCCGTTGACGATAGGATGTCGGCAGGCGTCACGTGCAAAATTGCACCGCAGCCACCAACACCCTTACCGAGACCATTACCTTTGCACGTCATTTCCTTGCCCCAAGCCGGATTATCAGAACCCTTCTTAATGAGCCGCATTGTTTTCTCCATTGTGAAAGAGCGATTCGTCAGCACTTCGCTAACAAGACTACTCTACAGGGTAAGCTATTTTATTTATATAATTTTTAGTATATTTTTTGACTAACTAAATTAAATCCTCTATGATAAGGTAAATATACGTTTATATTTACTACGTAAAATTTAGTAGTTATGTCTTTAATAAAAATTACCGCCTTGCAGAGCAAAGAAATTAACGAGGTATTGGGTCGCTTTGGATTAAATGATCGGGAGCGCCAGGTCTATTTAAAACTCCTGACATTCAAACCAACAACACTCACCCCGCTGGCCCGAAGCACCAGTCTACCCGTCACCACGGTACAGGCTGTGCTCGGCCGGCTCGTAGATTTTGGTGTTGTGAATGTCACCAAACGAAAATCTCGCCACGTCTACGAAGCGGCGGAACCAAGTGTTCTCAAACACATTATGGAACGTAAGGTTGAAGAAGCGGCCGAAATAATTCCTTTTTTAAAATCACTCCAAGGACAAAGCGAAGGCAAAGCAAAAATTCGTTTGTACTACCGTGAACGCATGAATGATATTTTTCTGGAAGCGCTCGAAACAAAAAATAAAAAAATCCATGAGATTGTTGCTGGTAAAGAAATTCAAGATATTTTTGGCGAACGTTTTCACTTTACGAAGCGACGCGTGGAAAAAAAGATTTTTCTTAAAAGCTTGCGGGTAGAAAGTCGAGAAATAAAAAAATACTCCCGACTAACACATGTGCGAGAGCTGCGTGAAGCTAAATTTTTACCTCGTGAATTCAATTTTCAGGCTTCGATCTTTTTCTGGGATGACAGTGTTGCTTTTTTTAGTACCAAGGAAGAAGGCTTGGCCTGGGTCGTTGAAAGCAAAGTTATCCGAAAGATGGTGGAACAAATTTTCAATCTATGCTGGAGTCTCGGGAGAACAATGGAAACGGCTCAGTCTTAAAAAACCCCTGAATGAAGGTTTGTTGTTGGTGGACCTAGGCAGAATCGGACTGCCGCTCCGGCAATGCGAATGCCGTGTCATACCACTAGACCATAGGCCCATTTAAGTAGTTAGTAATTTGTATTTAGTAGTTGGTGCGGCCGTTCGATCCAAACTACTAAATACTAACTACAAATTACATTCACCTGTGCCCCCGAAGGGA
>CAZECR010000006.1:41160-51874 GCA_964510495.1 uncultured Gammaproteobacteria bacterium | reverse complement strand
TTAAAGACGAAGAACTTTACGACGCGTTCAAAGACAACGACGTGAAACAGTACCAGACAGAAGTAAAAGAACGCTGGGGAAATACCGAAGCGTACAAACAAAGCACGGCCAAAGTCGCTAAGATGACTAAAGCCGAAATGGAAGCACTCAAAGAAAAACAAAAACAATTAACGCAAAAATTGGCCGATGCCATGGACCTGCCTATTGAAAGTGCAGAAGCGCAAGCGCTCGTTACCGAACACTACCAAGGCATCCAATTTTTCTACGACTGCCCCACAGAGATGTACCGGAACTTAGGAAAGATGTACATAGAAGATCCGCGGTTTACTGCGTACTACGACAAATTTCGTCCCGGGCTTGCAGCATGGCTGCAACAGGCGATTACTTATTTCTGTGACCAACGCACTTCTTAAAAAACATAAAAAATCCTCGCCATGTACGGCAAGGATTTTTTTATTAGCCACCAAAGACACGCTTTAGTAAACCTTTTTTTGGTGTCGCTGGCGGCTTGGCAGGTCCAGATTCTTTTCTTGCCCTGGCAATTGCTTCCACTTGTTTGCGAAGTGCCGATGCCTCTGGACCTAATTTTGGCGCATCATTTTCTTTACTCATATCTTTTCCTGCCAGCTCATCTGCCCAACCTCTGTCGCCCATACTATCTCGATGCGCTTGATGTTTTTTCATCCACTCATCATCCGGTTTCGGCCGTGCATGATCTGCAGGCTTATCACTTTTGGCTTTTTTGTCCCATTCTTCAATCGCTCTGAGTTCTTGTGATGAAAATTGTTCAGGCATATATTCTTCAATTAAGTGACTATGAGTCAACTTACCATATTTAGAAAAAAATTTCTACTCACCACCCGCTCAACGTAGCGAGCAAATAATTGCTCAACACGTTGAGTCGGCGGGTGGTGAAAGAAATAATTCCACCTGTCGACTCGTTGGTCATTAAGGTGAAATAGGGTTAGTAGCGACCTCCATTCGAAAGATGAACTTCACTCGCGTAGGCGTTCGGATTCAGCGCGAGGTCGCCGAACATCAGAGCGTCCATGATCGCGGCGGCCGGAATGCCAACCGTTCGGTAGAGGCCGTGGGTACGGCCGCCGACGTTCTGATTGACCGTGAATTTACGCAGCGCTACCAGGTCGCCTTCGTTCGCCGCAAGGTACGGAATACCCCACGCTTCGCGAAAGCCGCTCCAGACGATGCCAGTGTAGCCGATGCCACCCCGAAGGATCGCAACGCGCTTCAGCTCTTCGCCCAGGCGTCGCATGGAAAGCCAGCGACTCCGCGTCACCTGGTTATTTTCATCCATCACAACCTCTCCCGGCAAGCGATCGTCTTCGATGAGACCGACGATAAAGCTCTTGCCCGGGCCCACAAGAAGCGGGAAAAACACGTTCGCGTCAAGTGGGTACTCGTCGGGGGTATCCTCGTAGAAGCAGGTGTCGGTGATGTAACCACTCCACTCGCACCACGAGTACACCATTCCCCTCTGAGCCGTGCCGGTGAGTTCAGTCGCGTTGTCGTCGCCGTCTAGCCCCTTCATTGGGTAACTCAGGCGCCCGCCGTTCGCGAATGTACTTTTGACCCTGGGGTCGAGCGCACCCATCACGACAGCGTTGTAGCCGCCTTTCGAATGCCCCATCACCGCGTAGTTATCGGAAGCAATGTTCAGGACGTTCTTGAAACTAAGCACGGCATCCACCGCGCGCCGTGACTGCCAAAACTCGGTGAGAACGAGCGAGGCGTTCGGGAAGGCGAGGCGGATTCGTGCCAGGCGCAAGGTGTTCCACTCGGTCGCACCCTGGTTCGCTTCGAAAAGTTCGCCATACCCATTTTGGATGGGCATGACAACCACGTAGCCGCGCCCGGCAAGTTCCTGGCCGTACGTCATCGACATATGGTTGTAGGGAATGGCCCCCATCGTTTCGAGGGCTCCCCACTGGTTCTGACTCTGGTGGAAAGCGACAGCGAGCGGATGCGGGCCCGGTGTGTTAGGGACGAGCACAAAAGCGCAGGCCCGCTGTCCGATAACATCGTCGAAGCAAACCTTCAGCACCTGAGCCTCTGTCACGCGCGGGTTCGGCGACACATCCGTCGGCATGATCATTTTCATCAAGATCTTCTCGCCGGTTGCCGCTTCGCGCGCCGTGTAGAAGCCGTCATCGAGCAGCTGCTCGTCTGTCAGTGGGATGCCAAGGTTCGGTTTGCCCTCCACCATGTAGGTATAAATGGTCGCCGCGAGCGGCTGGCACGAGTCAAGGACATGGCCGTCGATCATGGTGCCGCCGAGGCGCGCTACGATCACACGCTTCAGCTCACTCGGGTCACGAATCTCGTCCTCCGTGAGCGGCTGCCAACTTGCGGCGCCTGACTGTGAAGTCAGGTTATGCTGCGGCGCTTTCCGCCCCGCCGAAATGAGCTTTGCCATCTCCTTTGCCCAGATCGGCCGGGTGCTTTCGGGAATGACCGGAATGTTTTCCGGAACCGGAAGGCACGGCGTGGCCGGCATCTTGATCGACACGCGATCAATGATGCCGCTCCCCTGAACGGGCGGGTTGATTTTGGGCTCACGAACTTCGGTCACATCTACCAGTGGCGGCGTGTAACCACCGCAAGCAGTCGCCAAAAGCATCAGTAGTACGAAGCTGTTAATCGTGGGCATGAGTCATCTCCTCTTTCAAAAGTTGTTGTTCTGACTAACCATAAACGAACGGTGCGTTTCTCGTTGGTCAGAACAACATTTTCAAGGTACAAAAAACTCCGCGCGTTGACGCGGAGCGCTGAACGCTACCATTTTTTAAGGCTTTTGTCAAGGGTATTTTGGCTTATCTACAACAAAAAACAGTCTTTGCAGACTGTTTTTTGATTAAGGAGAGACTATTTTACTGTAGGTATAAATTTAAGCGAAAGCGAATTGACACAATGACGAGTATTTTTGTCAGTAAGGTGTTCGCCGATAAAGACATGGCCAAGATGGCCGCCACAGGTATTGCAGGTAATTTCGGTACGGCTCCCGTCGGCGTCGGTGGTACGTTTTACAGCACCTGGAATTTCCTGGTCAAAGCTTGGCCAGCCGCAACCCGAATGAAACTTACTATCCGATGTATAAAGCGGTGTACTGCACTGGCGGCAAGTGTACGTTCCTTCCACAAAAAAATCATCGTACTCGCCCGTGAAAGGGCGTTCGGTACCTTTATCGATAATGATATTTTTTTCTTCGGCAGTTAGAGGCTTTAATTCCATAAAATTTTAATTATTTTTCACTTACCTTTTCAATATTTTTTACAATCTTTGCTGCCTGAAGCGCCGCAACTGCTGCGTCGCGTCCGATATCGAGTCGTTCCACTGCCTGAGCATGATTTTCAACAGTAAGCACGGCGAATCCAACCGGCACGCCGGCGGCCATCGTTCGATTGACCCCGTCAACGACGATGTTGGCCACATGGGTGTAGTGATCGGTACTCCCGCGAATAATTGCACCAACCGCGATAATCGCGTCATAGCGATTCGTATCAACCAGCGCTTTCAGAATAACAGGGATTTCTACGCTCCCCGACACACGGTGAATCGGCATGTTTTCTTCTAAAACCCCATATTCAGCGAGGGCCGCCACTGCGTGCTTCGTAATCGCTTCAGTAATATCACGGTTGAATTGAGCGACAACAATCGCTACACGATATTCTTTGGCATTAAATTTTTTAAATTGTCCTTTTGGTGATTGTTGCATAGAAATACTTATGACTTTTTAAGCATGCGTGAAATATATTTTGCAAAAACATCAAACTCAAGATTAACCAGCTCGCCTTTTTTCTTGGTTCCAAGCGTTGTATGTTCGATCGTGTAATCAACCAGCGAAACAGTGAACCAATCGTTTCCACAATCAACTACCGTGAGACTGATTCCATCAATAGTTACCGCTCCTTTTTCAGCGACGAGGTGAGCATATTTTTTTGGAAACGTAATTTTGTATATTCGCGAACGGCCCTTATCCGTAAGCTCTCTAATTGAACCAACCGTATCAACGTGCCCTTGCACGAGGTGACCATCCATCATGGTTGCGAGTGTAACTGACGGTTCAAGATTTACGAGCTTGGGTATGTCTTTGCCAAACGTCGAACGCTCCAGCGTTTCGGGCATGAGTTCGGTAGTATATGAATTTTTTGTAAGCGCTTGGACAGTGAGACAAACACCATTGGTCGCAACTGAATCACCGAGCTTGAGTTTCCAATTTTTTGGTTTTTCAAACGTCAAAAAAAGCGAACCATTTTTAGTGGAGCTTTTTTGAATCTTACCGATAGCTTGAATAATTCCCGAGAACATAGTGGTTTTATCCTACGCCAAAGCCGCTTTCTTGTCTACGCTCCATACGACAGACGGATTATTTTCTCTAAAAAATTCAAAATAACTTTAAATCTTTTAGAGAACGGCAGGGCATCAGGGTTACTGATGCACCGCCTTTAGAGGGCGTAGATCTTGCCGACGAGACCGTCAGAGACGAAGGCGAAGGTGGCGTCCGGGTTGCTGCTGAGCAACAGATCCATTTCCCACAGCATCTGATGCGACACGGTGAAAAAAGTGGATCGATTCAGTGCTTGGTGCCAGAGCAGGTCCTTGGACCTGGTAAACAGCTCACCGTTCGGCACACCGTGGATCGTATTGGTTCGGAGGCTGTAGCCGATCTGGACCACGGCGCCGGCTACGGCTACTTGGAGAAGCTCTTCCTCCGGCTCGTATTTTTCAGGGGGATACCACCAGAGCACTGCTCGGCCGGCCATATTTTTGGGAAACCGATTTTTAAACCCCGGTTGCTCAGTACGACCGACGCTGAGTTCGATCGCCCGAATCGCTCCTGAAACTCTACCAGTTGTCCACACAGCCTTGGAGGCTGGGACAGGCACAGGCTCAATAGAGTCGTGGTTACGCACCAGTCCTGGTGACGGACGAAGCTGCAACAGCTGCAACGGTCCGCCCTCGGAACCACCGATCAATTCAAGCTGCACACCGAAGTCGATGTGACATTTCTGTAGTGCGGCCGCGAGTTCACCAAGCAGCGTGCTCCACGAGCGATTACCGTTTCTATCACTCACCTTTCCCCATATACCAACTTCGCTTACGAGCTCGAGCGTATCAAGTCGCCACACTGCCGTTGAACCTTCGGGGTCCCAGGTTGGTGAAGTTGGAGGGCACCCTTCGACTGTTCGACCGCGCGAAACACGAGCAACCACAGCGCCGACTACCGGGCTGTAGCCAATGTCGATAACGAGCCCAACGCCGAAGCAATACTCCTGGATCACCACCGGTTCGTTCGGTTCACTGCGACCATTCTCTCGCAATCTCTTAGCGATCGAACTCAGATTCACCCGAAACGACGTTGCCCTTCCTGCGCGACTATCCCCCCAATCTTCATGGTAATCCGAGCTCCGACAAAACAACGAATGAAAACTATCACCTCGATTGCGCGGAGTAATTTTGGGGATACTCCCTCCCGCGAGAACAGTGCGCTGCTCCTCGGGGGTCAAGTAGAACCATGACGGAATGTTCCAGGCAGAACCCAGATGCTCTTTTACCAGCTCAAGAAGCGTTAATCCAAAGGCCTTTCCGCCGCCTTCAAGAGCGTGAATGAGGCAAGCGCGCTCTGTGCCGCTAAAGTGGTTAATGAGGTTGATCCGATTAGCCGGGTCAGTGTAGTCCCAACCCTGCACGTTCATTGCTGGGCGCATATCTCCTCCTTGGGCAGAGTCTTGGCTACAAAACTGCACTCAAGAAGATTGAACGAATATATAAAGCTAGCAAAAAATAGCACCTCTGTCAACGATGTGCCATATAAGGTACATTTTTTTATTAAAACTACTCCCGGCATGAACATTAAGCCTTATTTTAAGCCAAAATAGGGTTATTACTCTTGACAAAACCCCAAAAATATGGTATCAACTATGGTCCGCTTCGGACAAACAACTGAAGAAACCAGAACCTATACCGGCGAATTCCGCCGGATTAGTGTACTGGACTGGAGAGATGAAATGCGCACGAAGACCCTCCTCGCCCTGTTCACCCTCCCCTTCCTCGGCACCTTCCTCGGCGCCTGCGGTGGCGTGGACGAGGCGACCAGCGCCCGCTGCGCCCTGACCCATGCGCCCACGATCACCTACGCCGAGGACAGCCCGGCCAACGGGACCCTGGTGGAGGCGACGAGCGGCGACCTGCTCGGACAGCGCATCACCGTGAAAAACCCGGCCATCCTGAACGACGGCTGCCCGCCGCTCGTTCTCAGCATGGTGGGCGGCTTCACCGGCGTGCCGAGCTTCTCCATGGATCCGAAGGCGGCGGTGTGGAGCGCCTACCTGGGCGACGCGAATGGCGAGATGGTGGACAGCCAGACCGTCGAGAACGTCCCCTGGACGCCGGACACCCGGCCCATCAACCTCCTGAAGATGCAGACGACGATCCTGTACGCTGGCAAGTCGATCACCTTCCAGGAGAAGGTCAGCGGCACGCAGAACGCCAAGTCCGGCGACACGCTCAACCTCGGGAACGTTGGCCCGGTGCACTACGTGCCCTTCGGCTCGAGCCACCAGACCGACATCAACCCCTACCTGGCGTGGCCCACCACGCCGCTCACAACCCGCCTCATCTTCCAGTAGGCGACCGGTCGTAAAACCCCTTGCGGAGCCTGACCAGCTCCGCTTTGTCTTTTATAAACCTATCCAAGGATTGACAAAAGCAGCTATCTGTAGCTTATATACCTGATCTTTCTACACGCTCGAAAATGAGGAGGGAATGATGAAGGTACATCGCGAATGGATGCGGGGCTACTTGCTCGGAGTGTTGCTGGGAGGCTGTGCTCCCGCTACTGTGCCGACCGCTGCCCCAAAGACGAGTACGTCGTTCACAGCACCGCCGGGCATCTGCACCCGGGTCGATAGCGCCTATGCGACCTATCAAGACAGCGTCAAACGACTCGCCACGTGCGGCAACAACTGTCCGGCCACGGTCCTGGGCGCGAACGAAACAAGCGCTCGTGAGCTCATGAGCGCGTGGCAGAAGAACAGCCGCGGGTGTCAGCGCGCCTACCCCCCAAACTTCGACGCTCACCTCTGCGGTCTGGCCAAGAGCTTCCGCACTTCCAAAAGCCAGCGCTTGGCGCTCTGCAACTAGCCGAGCCATCTCCCCCCCCCATCTTTTTCCTCCCGTTCTTTTCAGAAGGCGCGCCTGCGCCTTCTTTGCTTTTTAAAAATAAATCAAAAAATAAAAAAACTCTCTGACAAAAAAGAGAGTTTTTTATTTTCTTAGAATTTCCCAACTTATTTTATTTGAGCATTTCTATAGAAGGATAGTCGAGCGGAGGCTCACTATCCGTGGGTCAAAGGGTATCCCTGACCAGGGAGGGGTTACTTCTTGTTGAGGGCGCTCGATAGCTTGTCGCCCAGTGAGTTGCCGAACCGCTGAGGGGCAGTGGCCTTCATAGGGGGCTGCACCGGAGAATCGCGACGGACGGGCAGGGCGATCGGCGGCTTGGAAGTGGGTAGACCTCGCGCAACCAAGAATGGCCGCACGATAACGAGCGCGAAGTTGCGGCCTACGCTCGGGATCTCGGTGATCCGACAATAGTAGGTGCCGAGGCGAACATCGGCCTCGGTAAGATCGTTGGCCAGCCGGAAGATGCGCACCACACCGTCTTTCTGGCGCTTGCAGCTGAGGTAGCCGCGGTCGTCCCGAGCGAAGCTGCAGAGCACGGTGTCGCCCTGCGAGTAGGTGCAGGCGACGAGAGCCGCCTCTGCAGCAGCGTAGCGGTCATCGTTCCAGGCCTTGAGGACAGGACTCCAGACATCGACGAGCTCGGCCGCCACATCGTCCTTGGGATCGAGCTCAAGCAGAGCGAGCGTATCGACGAGGATGGCTGGCCGCCAACGGATATTACGCTCCGCCGCGACGAACCTGAGAACCGTGACGCCCTTCACGCGAAGTTCGGCGATCACGATGGCCGGGCTGAAGGAGTTGAGACCCGTGGTCGGGACTCGACTGACCGGGAACTTGCTCTGCCGGACATCGAAAGCGAACATGGCCTCGATGCGCTCGGGCAGGTCCTTCTGACTCCGGTCCCAGCCATCGGTCGGGCAGGTACAGGTGACGAGCGACTCGCCGAAGATCAAGGTCTCCTCAAACGAACGGCGCACCTGGTAGGAGTGTCGACAGAGCGGACACTGGAACAAGTTGCCGTCAAGAAGCTGCTGGAGGCGTCCGGTCAAGAAACGATCTTCGATCTTGAGCGCAGTCTCAAGATAGGCCTCTTGCAGGGCAAGGTTGAGCTTACCTGTGAGCCAGACAAGCTGGGCCGTCGCCCTCTGGTATTCGTCGACGCTGATCTGCCGCTCTTCACGACCATTCAGTTCGGCGAACGCGCTTCGGAAGTCCGAGACCAGTTCGACCGGGACCGAAGCGGCGCCCGAGTGGTACGAGAAGAGGTCTGAGTCGTCGAGCCTCTTGGCCTCGGCCCAAACCTTCAGATGAGCGCGCGAAGCGGCACGCCGCAGCAGATCGTATTCATAGCTCTGACGCGTCGTGCCAAAGGACTCTTTGGCCTGGGCGTGCCGGTTGCCGGCCTCTGTGGAGTTCCCGAACCACTCCAGATAGTAATCCCCCCGGCTGGACGGCACCATGACGCCGTAACGATACAGCGCCTCTTGGGTGTATGGACAGGTCCAGTACCGGTAAGCAACGACCTCGGGAAAGCTGGGGTGGTTCAGATTCTGTGGGTCGATGGCGGGAACAGTGGGCGCTCGATAGCGTCCAATACACAACCAGTAGTTCTCGTGGGTCTGCAGGCGCGCCTCTTCGAGCGAGAGGGTCAGGACATAGTACCAGCCACCGAACACAGCCAGGCGCACGATGCGATAGACAACCAGCGGCTGTCCATTGATCTCGTCGATTGTTCGAGACTGATAGGTCGTGCCCGAGAAATCGGCCTCTTCCGCTTCCGGCCACTGCCAAGCGACATATTCTTCCGTTTTCTCAAACATACCGAGCCGTGCCTGGCGCTCGGCCTCGTCCTGGTCGAGGAACCAGCGCCACTCGCAAATGACAATCTGGCGCAGCGGCTGGCCGGTATAGCCGACCGTCGTCTTGCGGACGCCGTAAGCGTAGATATCAACGCCGCCCACCTGACCAATAAGGTGCTGCTGGGTGGGCCGGTCGATCGTCGGTTCAAAGGCCGCGGGATCGGGGTGCTGGAAGGTACGCAACTCCTTCCAGAGCTCGAGCAGGGTCTCAGGGGTTTCGGACTTCTCAGTCATGACTGACCTCGCAATTGGTTGAGTTGTCAAAAAACATTTGTGACTGACACAGATATATCCTGCTGCACAAGCAACTGCGCTTAACATAAGCCCAATTACCTGGTCAACAACTCACCATGTTCCTCGAGCCAAAAATAGGCACGAAACAGCTCAGTGTAGCACTTTTTACCTCTTTTGTCAAGATACGCGTGTTCGAGACCTAATGCTTGACAAAAAAACCTATTCCGGCTATACTTTTACTACTTTTAACTTCGGTGGGACCCCTGGACACCTAGGGGGCTTGTACCACTAAACTCAAACCTATGAACAAACGAATGAAGGAAATCGCCGCGAAAGTAGACAAAAATAAAGTCTACTCCTGGGACGACGCCATTAAGCTCGTCAAGGAAACCAGCGGTGTTAAATTTGACGCCAGTGTTGAAGTACACGCTCACCTTGGTATTGATCCAAAAAAAGGTGAACAGCAAGTTCGTGCCAGCGCCACACTTCCTCACGGAACTGGTAAAACCAAAAAAGTAGCTGCTTTTGTTTCAGCTGAAAAAGAAAAAGAAGCCAAAGATGCCGGCGCAGATTTTGTGTACGGTGAAGAAGATATCAAGCGCATCAAAGACACTGGTAAAATTGAATTTGATGTTGCGATCACTACTCCTGACATGATGGCCAAACTTGCCGGCGTTGCCAAAATTCTTGGTCCAAAAGGTTTGATGCCTAACCCAAAAACAGAAACAGTAAGTCCAAACATTAAAAAAATGGTTGAAGAACTCAAAAAAGGTAAAGTCACCTTTAAGAACGATGACACCAGCAATATTCACCAGTCTATCGGTAAAGTAAGTTTCTCCGAAGCTCAGCTCAAAGAAAACCTTGGTGCTTTCCTCGATGTCTTGAAACGTGCAAAGCCTGCTACAGCTAAAGGCACATACTTCCAAACTCTCGTTATCTGCACCACAATGGGCCCAGCGATCCGCATTGCGAGCGAAGCCTAAAAAATACTACTAACAAAAAATATCCCGATAGCATCGGGATATTTTTATTTTAGAAACTAAAGCGGATCGGAGTAACAGTGTGAAAGACGACCCGCAGCATAGAATCAGCGGGGCAATTTGCCCGTCATCCAGGACGGATTGTTCCCATTCCGGAACAGCGGCACGGTGAGAGGAGGCCCCGAGCCAGGAGTATGAACACGCAGCTCACCGGCACGCTGATCACCCGGCGCGATACCACCCCCACCCCTGCTGAGCATGATGTTCTTCACCGGCCGATCCGGCTGAGTGGGGATATCCACCTCGATGAGGAAGTCCTGACGGAACACCATCTGACCCTTGCGGCGCGCGCCGTCGGTGACGATCTTGCCCGTCATCTGCATCGCGGTCCGCCTGCCCTCACTAGCGCCTGCCGAGAGCTGCCTCGGAGATACGCTG
>CAZECR010000006.1:19307-41060 GCA_964510495.1 uncultured Gammaproteobacteria bacterium | reverse complement strand
CGCGGTCCGCCTGCCCTCACTAGCGCCTGCCGAGAGCTGCCTCGGAGATACGCTGATCGACAGGGTGTCTGCGTCGCGCTTGAGCCATTTTGCCCAGCTGACAAAGGGCTTCGGGCCATCGAGCATGGCGGGCACGCCGGATGCGCAACCTCCGAGAAGTAGCGCCAGGAAAAAACCGATCACAGACGAAGTACGATGTGGCTTCAGCATGTGCACCTCTTTCAAAATGTTACTACCGCTTCAATTTCTAAAAATACAATCCACAGCAGTGGCGGCACTCACGAATCGCCGCACCCACCCAACATTGATTTTATCCAACTGCTAACGACAGATCTTGGCGTTCACCCGGTAACCGATGCAGCAGGTGGAAGCAACCGGAACATTCGTCCAGTCTTCACCGACCTTCTGGTCGCGACAGAAACACAAATTGTTGCCTCCGACGCAACCGTATCGCTCGATAGTGCCTGCTTGGATCAGACGCGGTCGAAGATCGGTTGAGCTGACTGAGCGTGGCCGGACCAGGTCGCTAACCACCAATTTCGCAGCGGTGGCAGGAAAACGCGCCGCAGCGGAATAGCGCAACGACACCTCAGAACACCCCGCAGCACAGAGCCCGCCGAGGCAAAAGACAAAACAACGCAGCAAAGTCATTGATGGATCCCCTCGATCAAGCGGCGTAGAATGCCGACGGCTGTAGATTGTACTTACTAATTTTCAAAAAACTGACCCGAGACTAGCATTTTTTGGCTAAAATGTCAATAGTATATTCTTAAAAAATGTAAGAAAGACACATTTTCAAAAAACTTTCAGCCTGTTTTTCTATTGCCAAACCACTAGGCCTCTGTTATCATCCCACTGACTAATTTTACTCTATGATTCTCTCTGACACCGATATTAGAAAGGCCCTGGCCGACGGCTCCATCACGGTTGATCCGTTTGATGAAAAGTATATTAAAGCTGCTTCAATTGACCTGCATCTCGACAAACATTTTTTGGTTTTTGATACGAAAAATAACTACGTAATCGATCCTAAAAAACCAATGGACGATATTATGATTCCTGTAGACATTGGCGAAGACAGACCATTCATCCTGCACCCCGGTGAATTTGCGCTCGGCATGATTTATGAAAAAACCGGTGTCAACGACCGCATGGTAGCCCGCCTCGAAGGCAAAAGTTCTGTGGGGCGCATGGGACTCCTCATTCATGTGACGGCTGGTTTTCTTGACCCCGGCAATTGCCTCAAAATGACGCTTGAACTGCATAACGTGGCTAACATGCCGATCATGCTCTATTACAAAATGCCGATCGCGCAGATGGCTTTTGAACACTTATCAAGCCCGTGCGCCAAACCGTACTCGGCAGATAGCGGTAGTAAATATATTGGCGACAATCGACCAGTTGCCAGTCAAATGTGGAAAAATTTCTTACCATAAACTATGAAGAAAGTTATTTTTGGTTTTGTAGGACAAATGGGTTCTGGCAAAGGAACTGCCGCCAAATATTTAGCAGAAAAGCACGATGCCAAAACCTATAAGTTTTCAACCATCTTGCGCGACATTCTCGGCCGCCTGTACTTACCGACAAGCCGCGACAACATGGTTAAAACATCTGAAATGGTTCGAGCTACTTTTGGCGAAGAAACACTCGCACGCGTTATCGCCGAAGATGTTGGCACGATCGACTCCCCGCTCATTATGATTGACGGTATTCGGCGCACAGCTGATTGCGCTTATCTACTTAAACTACCTGAATTTGTACTCGTGGAGGTAACGGCTGATATCGATGTCCGCCTGCAGCGCATCCAAGCGCGCGGCGAAAACCCCGACGATGCAACACTCACCATGGAACAGTTCAAAGCCAATCACGAACGCTCCACGGAAAAAAGTATTGCTGAAATTGCCGAGAAAGCTACGGAACACATTGATAATAATGGGGACGCCGCCGAGCTTGAAGCACAAATTGATGCATTGGTTCAAAAATACCAATAAATGCACTATCACACACGTGTCATTCCCGCGCAGGCCTGCCTGTCCGGTAGGCAGGCGGGAATCCAGGGTTCATTGCACGTAGCTGACTTTCTTGCCTTCCCGTTTTCACGGGAATGACATCCTTACAGAACTGTATGCAAATTAAAATAAAAAAACTGCACCCCGATGTTCAACTTCCAAGCTACGCTCACCCCGGCGACGCTGGTTTAGATTTATTTTCCTTAGAAAAATATACCTTACAACCGGGTGAACGCAAACTTTTTCCGCTTGGATTTTCACTCGAATTTGAACCTGGCTACGTTGCCCTGTTGCAAGGCAAAAGCGGTCTTGCAAAAAAACACGGCATTCAATCTTTGGCGGGTGTTTGCGACGCCGGCTACCGCGGAGAATACAGCATTATCCTCATTAACCTTGGAAACGAACCATACACGTTTGAGCCGGGTCACAAATTAGGTCAACTCTTGATCGTACCGGTGATGCAGGTTGCCTTGGAAGAAACCACCGAACTTTCAGACACGAGCCGCAGCGAAGGCGGCTTTGGTAGTACGGGAAAATAATTTTGTTTTCAAATTTAAAAAACACCTATGCGACAATACCTCGACATTGTTCAGAATGTTTTAGACAACGGACTCGAAAAAGACGACCGCACCGGTGTCGGCACTATCGCCATTCCGGGGGCTTTTTTTCAACATGATCTTAAAAATGGATTCCCCCTCCTGACTACCAAAAAAATTCCATTTCGCCTTATTGCCACCGAACTTGAATTTTTTATTAAAGGCATCACCGACAAGCAGTGGCTTATCGATCACAACAACCATATTTGGGACGAATGGGCTCACCCCAAAAAAGCGCCCTATGGTCACGACGAAGAGGCCAAAAAGCGCATGCGTGAAGAGCGTGATCTCGGGCCTATTTATGGTTTTCAATGGCGACACTTTGGCGCCAAGTACGTTTCGTACGATACTGATTATACCGGCCAGGGCGTAGACCAGCTTCAAAACTTGGTGAACACACTCAAAAAAAATCCCTCTGACCGCCGCATGATCGTTAACTCGTGGAACCCCGTCATGCTCCCTGAGATGGGTTTGCCCCCATGCCATTATTGCTACCAAGTAACCGTTATCAAAGGGCGCCTCAATTTATTCTGGAACCAACGATCTGTTGATACCATGCTTGGCCTCCCGTTTAATATTGCGAGCTATGCGCTTCTCCTCCACCTGCTTGCCAAAGAAGCCGGGCTTGAAGAAGGTGTGCTCACCGGCTTTTTAGCGGACGTGCATATTTATAAAAATCACCAAGCTGGAGCACGCGAACAACTCACCCGCGATCCGAACATGTACCCATTACCGAAACTTGTTACGAACAACTTTACTTCTATTTTTGACTGGAAGGCCGAAGATACGGAAGTCGTTGGGTACGAGAGCTATCCACGCATCGCTTTTGAAATTGCAGTATAATTAAGGAACAAAGAACATGGAACAAGGAGCAGACCGTGCGCCGAATGTTCCTTGCTGCTTGTTCCATGTTCCACACCCACATGATCACGCTTATTGCCGCTATTGCCGAAAATAACTGTATCGGCAACCACAACACCCTCCCCTGGAATATCCCCGAGGATCTTAAGCATTTTCGAGATCTTACCCGCGGTAAGACCGTCCTTATGGGCCGCAAAACATTCGATTCGATTATTGAACTCAACGGGAAACCGCTCCCCAATCGTCTCAATATCGTTGTTACCAGACAAGACAATTTTGCCGCACCGGAAGGCGTTGAAATTTTTCATACAATCGACGAGGCTCTCAGCGCTCACAGCGACGAAGATTTGTGGATTATTGGCGGCGCGCAAATCTACAAGGAAACAATTGCTCGCGCTGACCGCCTTGAAATTACGCATATCCACAAAACAGTTGAGGGTGATGCATTTTTCCCAGCCATCGATCCACTGCTTTGGAAAGTAGTTGCCCATGAAGACCGCGATGGTTTTAGCTTTGTTACGTACGAGAAAAAATAATTTTTATTTATGCAGCATAACGGCAAATTCATTGTGCTTGATGGCACCGAAGGATCGGGCAAAAGTACGGTGGTTGATTTTTGGAAAAAAAACCTGGAAGACCAAGGTAAAAAAATCTTTGACCTCAAAGCGTACTGGAAAAAAAACGACAAGCAGCCGCCCATTGAAGAAGTCTTGGCTGCCGACATTATTTTTAGCGCCGAAATGAGTTACACCGGTATTGGCAAGGTGCTTCGCGAAGAATTAATTTGTAAGGGCACCGATTATCCGCCCCTTGCCATTGGCGAAGCCTACGCGCTTGACCGCATGATTTTGTACAAGAAATTTTTTATTCCTGCTCTTGCTGCAGGCAAAACAATTATTTCTGACCGCTCAGTCAGCACTTCACTGGTCTACCAAACCATTTCCGACCCAAGCATTACCTATGAAACGATTAGGAAGCTCCCCGGCAATGCTGTTGCTTTATCGTACCCACCCACCGACCTTATTCTCTTTCAACTTGACCCGGAAGTCGGCTTGGCCCGTCTCGCTTCACGCTTTGACAAAAATGATAATGCTATTTTTGAAGAAGCGGATTTCCAAAAAAGGGCGTACGCCAAATTCATGGGACCCGAATTCCAGAATATTTTTAAAGACCTCGGAACAACCATTCATTATTTGGCAGCCGACGCCGAACCTGGTATACTGCAAGCAAATTCACTCGTGCTTCTGAACCAGATACTTGCACGTTAAACATTTAACTCATTTAATTTTTCGTTATGCTCCTTTCCGTGTCGGAAATTCTGAAGGACACCTTTCGCCTGTACGGCAAAAATTGGCGCATTATTTTGCCCTACTGCGCACTGGTATTTGTTCCGGCAGCTATTTTGGCACTGCTCGGTGTTGGCAGTGTCTACCTTACAACCATTCTTCCCACCTCTGACCTTATCAATAACATTGTTATCGCTCTCCTCAGTATTGGAAGTTGGTTTATTGGTTACTGGGCCATGCTCGGACTCGCGCTTGCGACCAAAGACATGCTTGAAGGACTCCCGCTTCCAACCTGGAAACAAGGGCTGGCTGCAACTGGAAATATGGTACTTCCAATTCTTTGGGTGTCATTTTTAACCAGTCTTTTTGTTGGCCTTTGGACCCTCCTTTTTATTATCCCGGGTATTATCTTTAGCCTCTACTACGTATTTAGCGGTTACAGCGTGCTTTTCGACAACCAGCGCGGCCTAGGAGCACTAAGATTCAGCAAATCCCTGGTCAAAGGACGTTGGTGGCCAGTTGCTTGGCGTGTGGGGGCATCCGGCCTCTTCTTTGGTATACTTGTCAGCATTGTAATCTTTATCTTAACCGCACCGTTTACCGTCTTTCTTTCCATGCACTCAGGCGACGCCACAGCCATTCAAGAAGCTGGTCGCACACTAAGTACCGGCGAAGTACTCGCTACGATGATGGCCGGCATCATGAGCAGCCTTGGCAAAGCGCTGGCCGGTCCGCTCGCTACCATTGCACTGGTCATTATTTATCATGATGTTCGTAAAAATCCACTACCAGCGGTTGTACCTGGCCCGCTCACTCCTCCAACAAGCATCTAAAAATACCTAAAATATCCTGACACTCAGGGTATTTTTTATTTGCCAAAAAAGCCTTACAATGGTACGCTCAGAGTACTTTTCACTTGTTTTTATGCCAAAACTTATACCAATTATCGGTCTTGAAATTCATGTCGAGCTTAAGACTAAGTCTAAGATGTTCTGTTCGTGCGTGAATGATCCGTTTATTGACACTCCCAACACTAATGTGTGCGAAGTATGTCTTGCTCACCCAGGCACGCTTCCGGTTCCAAACAAAATCGGAATTGTTGGCGCGATCGGAATCGCCAAAGCCCTTAACTGTACAATCGCCAAAGACAGCAAGTTTGATCGCAAGCATTATTTTTACCCCGACCTTCCCAAGGGTTACCAAATTTCTCAGTACGACCAGCCAATCGGTGAACATGGGTTTATTGAGCTTGAACTTACCGGAGACAACCACCGACCAACTGCCCGCATTGGCGTGACGCGTGTCCACATGGAAGAAGATACGGCAAAACTAAACCACGCTGCGAGCGGCACTGCCCTGGTTGATTTTAACCGCGCTGGCGTACCCTTGGTTGAAATCGTTTCTGACCCTGATGTTCAAAGCGCCGCTGAAGCTAAGGCATACTGCCAAGAGCTCCAGCTTATTTTCCGCACCCTTGGCGTCAGTAATGCTGACATGGAAAAAGGCCAGATGCGCTGCGAAGCTAACATCTCTCTTCAAGTGGAAGGCAGTTATACAAACGTGAACGGCGTTATTACTCCTAACGAAGGCGTTAGGCTTAACTCTAAAGTTGAAGTCAAAAATATTAATTCCTTCCGTGCCGTTGAAAAAGCAATTGAATTTGAAATTAAACGCCAAACCGAACTGATCGAAAAAGGCGAAACGTGGATTCCCGAAACTCGTGGTTGGGACGAAAAAAAGCAAGGCACTGTCCACCAACGTAGCAAAGAATCAAGCGCGGATTATCGATATTTCCCCGAACCGGATATTCCACCATTTAATCCGCTACTTCTGAGCGAAGCAGTTATCTTACCTGAACTTCCCCAAGCTAAGCGTCTGCGCTTTGCAACTGAATATGGTTTTTCGAAAGCCGACGCTCAAATTTTGACCAGCGATCCCGAATGGGCCGTCTTTACTGAAAACGTCATGAGCGAACTCACCGAATGGCTTCATTGCCTCCCGGAGAGCAAAGACGACTCCGAAGAAATGCACCACAATAAAAAACAGCAACTCGCCAAACTCGCCGGAGGATGGATGACAACAAAACTCATGGGGGCCATGGCTGAGCGTAAAATCGATATCCGCATCTTGCGCATCAAAGAAGAAAACTTTGCCGAACTTATGGCGCTCATCTATACCAATCGCGTCAACTCCACCAATGCTCTAAAAATCCTTATTGAAATGCTTGATTCCGGCGTCGATATGGACCCAACGCATATTATGGAAGACAAAGGCTACGGTCAGATTAGTGACGAAGGTAAATTAGGAACCGTTGCTGACGAAATTATCAAAAACCATCCAGAACAGGTCGCTCAATTTAAAGCTGGAAAAGAACCACTTATTAAATTCCTGGTTGGCATGCTGATGAAAGCAACCGAGGGGAGCGCCGATCCACAAGTGGCGGAAAAGCTGCTACGGGAAAAGATGCGGTAAAAAATAGCAGAAAACAGCTTGCCTATGCAGGCTGTTTTTTTATTTTTTGCTTTATATTAGCCAAAATAATGCTTTTACCTCTTGACAAAACCACTTTTTTATGCTAAAGTGTGTTGTTCTTTAACAATAGCTACGAGACCGACTTTGCCGCTCCTCAATAGGAGTGGCAAAGTCGGTCAACTAGCAAACGGGAGTTTTCATGCGCGCAAACAAGTTTCTCCTGCTTGGTATCTTGAGTCTGGGTAGTGGATGCGCTACGGGGATGCTGCCACGTGCCGCTACCCTGCCCTACGGAGCAGCCTACCACCCAGCTCCGATTTCCTCCCAGCCCTGCGAATTTAGCGGCAACGTTCAAACCTGCCTCCTCAGCAGCCTGAGGAGTGGGCCGGCGATCAAGGAGATCGAACGCTGGAAGAAGATCATGGAGCGGGCGCACTTCAGGTATTCCTGGACCCGCGACCCCGCAAGAATTGAGATGCACTTCGATCCGATGTGGGACCGCCTCAAGTTCTGATTTCCACCGCATCTTAATTTAGTCTTGCGCAGTCCTCGCCCATATCGGTGCAAAACACAAACAAAGGAGGGAGCCCACCGTGGACACAAGCAAAGACCTAAACAGCACGGAAAAACACTCGGCGACACCTGTGCCGACCCATATCTACGTCCTCCTGTTCTTGCTGCACCTCGTCACGATAACGTTTGCGTACAGACAAAAAAGCAGGTACCTCGAGATCGAGGGACGTCTACAACGTGCGGAAGTCCGGCTGATGGACATCCGCACCACGCTCCTGCAGCAGAGCTGCCACTGAGGTCAATCGTAGTGGCACCCTCCCCGCGAACACTTCTCCCCGTCCCGCCACTACATATGCACTCAAATACCTTGAGTCGATATGTAGCGGGATGAACGAGAAATGCTTCGCGAAACCCTGGAAAAAACTTTGCTGTAAGCAGAGTTTTTTTATTTTCTTCATGTGGACAACATACCTTTGACGCCTCCACAATACCCTGCTACACTTACACCTATGAAACCTATCCTCCCTCACAACCCCTTCCTTTCCTAGTTGACCGGCCACCCGTATATGGGTGGTTTTTTTATGAATAAACCTGTGCTCTATGACTACAACTTTTAAAGGGCGCGATATTATTTCCATTAGCGAGCTTGCTAAACCGGAAATTCTGACTGTTTTGGAGCACGCTAAAAAACTCAAAAACAAACCACGCCCAGAGCTCCTCCGCGGGCTTACTATGGCGAGCTGTTTTTTTGAACCATCGACGCGCACTCGGCTTTCCTTTGAAACTGCGATGCAAAAACTTGGCGGCCACGTGATTGGCTTTGCCGATCCGAGCGCAACCTCAACCAAAAAGGGCGAAACCCTTCATGACACTATAAAAATGGTTGAGGGGTACGCCGATATTATTATCTTACGCCATTATTTAGAAGGTGCTGCTCGGCGAGCAGCTGAGGTAAGCGACAAACCCGTTATTAATTGTGGTGACGGGGCGAACCAGCACCCAACTCAGACACTTATTGACCTCTATACCATTCAGGAATGCCAGAAAAAATTAACCGGCCTCAAAATAGCGCTTGTTGGCGACCTTAAATATGGCCGCACCGTGCACTCCCTGGCCGAGGCACTCACGCACTTTGGAGCGCGCCTGTACTTTGTTGCCCCTGAAGCGCTCGCTATGCCCAGCCAGGTAACCAGCCGTCTTAAAAAACAGGGAATTACTTTTTCTGAACACCAGACAATTGAGGAAGTTATTGAGGGCGTCGATATTATCTACATGACACGCATCCAGGCGGAACGCTTTGCTGACCCCTATGAATATGAACGAGTCAAAAACAGTTTTGTCCTGACGCCTAAAATTTTAGAAAAAAGTAAAAAAAACTTACGTGTTTTACACCCCTTACCCCGAGTTAATGAAATTACTCCAGCTGTTGATGCATTGCCACAAGCCTATTATTTTGAACAAGCTACTAACGGCGTCTTCGTGCGCCAAGCGCTGTTGGGACTTGTCTTGGGTAAACTAAAATAACTTCTATGATTACCGCCTCGAACCCACACCTCGAAGTTGCCGCTATTAAACACGGCACGGTTATCGACCATATTGGCGACAAAAACGCCCTTAAAATCATTCAACTGCTTCACCTCGCAAGTGGTGGGACGATGGTCACCGTCGGACTCAATTTACCCAGTAAAAAAATGGGCTCAAAAGACCTTATTAAAATTTCCGGCCGAGAAATAGAGCTCGAGGAAGCAAATCGTATCGCGTTATTTTCTCCCGAAGCAAGTATTAATATTATTCGCAATTTCAAAATTGTTAAAAAATTTGCCGTCACTCTGCCGAAAACTATTGCAAACCTACTCATGTGCCCGAACCCAAAATGCATTACCAACCACGAACCTATGACAACAGTATTTACTGTCGTCCACGATACAACAAGAATTCAGCTTGTGTGTATATATTGCGAAAAATTATTCGAACGAGACGAGCTTCAAGTCTACCCAACATAGGCATTCTCAAATATGCGTATTCCAACATACCACGGACAATGGATCGAAACATCCGAAGTTTTTACCGGCAAGCATCTGCTCGCCTTACCTGCGGTAATTGATTGCCACGTTCACTTTCGGACTCCTGGGCAGGAATATAAAGAAGATTGGATTACAGGCGCGTCTGCTGCTTTGGCAGGCGGCGTCACGACTGTTTGTGATATGCCGAACAATGTACCGAGCATCACAACTTCAGAACTTCTTGCAACTAAAAAAGAATTAATTACAGGTGTGCTTACTAAGCATAATCTAAAGATACATCCCTATTTTTATTTCGGTGCAACGAATACCAATTTTGAAGAAATTAAAAAAGTTCAGGATGAAATTATTGGCATTAAAGTATTCTTAGGCTCAAGTACCGGAAATTTATTAGTAGACGATCTCGTTGCTCAAGAAAAAATTTTTAGGCTGGCATGTGAACTAGATCTACCGGTGGCAGTCCATGCAGAGGACGAAACACTTATTCAAGAAAATAAAAACGGCTTTACTAGGCAAACGCTTGCTGACCACTCTCGTATTCGCTCGAATACTGTTGCCGAGCAGGGCGTTACACGAGCTATAAAATTGTGTCGCCTGAGTAAAGCAACCACCTATATTTTGCACGTGAGCACTCCAGAAGAACTCGTGCTTATTCGGGCCGCCAAGGCAGAAGGGCTCCCTATTTTTGCTGAAACAACGCCGCACCATTTATTTTTAAATACCGACGACTACACAGTGCTCGGTACCAAAGCACAGGTCAACCCACCACTCCGCTCCAAGGCCGATCAAATCGCGCTCTGGGAGGGCGTGCTCGACGGAACAATCGATACTATCGGCTCTGACCACGCTCCGCACACACTTGAAGAAAAAAATAAACCGTACCCCGATTCACCTTCAGGGATGCCTGGCATTGAAACACTTCTTCCCCTGCTGCTCAACGCATATCATGAAGGCAAATTATCGTTAGAAAGAATTGTGGAACTTACTCATACAAATCCGCAAAAAATATTCGGACTGCCCGAGACTAACGATTGGGCAGTTATTGATCTTGATCAAACCTGGACAATTGATGACACCAGGCTTAAAACTAAATGTGGTTGGTCGGCTTTTGGGGCAATGAAATTGCAGGGTTTGATAGCAGGCGTGGTCTGGAACACTACTCCGGTAACGATTTAAATTGTAACCAGCTAGAAATCAAACACACCCCCTAGTCATTGACAAAAGGGTTGTTTTTTGATAGGTTGAAACGTTGCTCAAGCACGGAGGCTTCCATGTCCCAGCCTGTTGCCCGCGGCTTTCATGAGGTTCCTATCGGCTTTTTGATCGCGACACTTTACCACCACGAGATCGTGGAGGCGGTCGACCACGACCAGGTCCCCGGAACAGTCGGTGAGGCCCTCGACTGGTCGAAGGCAATCCTCGGCATCGAGTTCGAGCCAGCCCAGTTCGTCGAGGCGCTCGGACAGCTGGCGGAGTACTTCCGTCGCCGACTCGACGACACGACCCTCAGGCGGCTGAACGATGTGGTTCCGAACCGTCTCAACAGCGGTCACGGCATCGACGCGATCGAGCAAGCCCTGCTCAAGGAGTTCGGCAACCACATCTTTTTTCGGAAGTGAGTTCGAGTCCAGCGGCAACCTCGACCCTCTCGTCCCGCCGCTACCGAAAAAGTTCACTTCTGGACTTTCACGGTAGCGGGATGAGGCGACTTATTCCGCTCGTTCCTTACAAAAATAAAAAATCCTCGAGCAATCGAGGATTTTTTATTTTATTAAATTTTATTTATGTTCCGATTGCATGAATTGTTTGATCTCAGAAATCGTACTCATAAACTGGGCAGGGAAAATGATTGTGGAGTTTTTCTCTACACTGATCTCAGCCATGGTCTGGAGGTTACGAAGTTGCAAGGCAATCGGGTGCGCTGCCATAACATCAGCAGTATCGGCCAACTTTTGACTCGAGAGGAATTCACCTTCGGCGGCAATAATCTTGGCACGTTTTTCACGTTCTGCTTCAGCTTGTTTGGCCATCGCACGCTGCATACCTTCCGGTAACTCAATGTCTTTAATTTCTACCACTGAAACCAGGACACCCCAGCTCTCAGTATGCTGATCAAGTACGGCAGTAATCTCTTTGTTAATCTGTTCGCGTTCACTCAAGATTTCGTCGAGCTGAAACCGTCCAACAATATTACGAACCGAGGTCTGAGCGATTTGGTTGATAGCGCTCATAACGTTTTCAATGTTAACGATGCTTTTAACTGCGTCGACAACTTTGTAATACGCTACGGCCGAAATATCAACAGACACGTTATCTTTAGTAATAATTTTCTGCGGCGGGATAGGCAGCGTGATCGTACGAAAATCTACTTTACGAAGCTGGTCAATAAACGGAATAACCACATTTAGGCCTGGCTCTTTAATACCGACGATCTTACCAAAACGAAATACGACGCCTTTTTGGTACTGCTGCACGACCCGAAGTCCCAGGGCAATGAGGATGATCGGGATGATGATGAGAAATCCCATATTACTATATGATTAAGAGTAAAATTATTTAATTCTTTGCAAAGCTTCTTTGAGGAGCTGTTCGCTGGTTTTGCCTTTACTATCAAGGTTTTTAACAACTTCCCGCGCCTCACCCGCAGAATAGCCCAAAGCGATAAGTCCGTCAATAACATCTCCAACATTGTCCGGCAGATCCCCTGGCGTCGTATTTTCGAACGATTCGGTGCCCATGAGCTTGGTTTTAAGGTCAACGACGATACGCTCAGCGGTTTTTTTGCCAATACCACTCACTTTGGTGAGGTACGCCACGTCGCCCCGGCCTACCGCGCGCGTAATTTCTTCGACTGACCCCAAGGCCAAAAGATGCAGCGCAGTTTTAGGACCCACACCGCTGACCGACAAAAAATGTTTAAAGAGTTCTCGCTCGCGAACATTTTCAAAACCGAAAAGTTCGAGCGCGTCTTCGCGAACTACCAGGTACGTTTCGAGCTGTGCTTCCGTGCCGACGCTGCAGCGCTCGGCCGCCCGCGGGCTTACTAAAATTTTGTACCCAACACCGCCCGCTGTCATAAGTACGACTTCGATCTGGTTGTTCGTTACCACTTTACCTTGCAAAAGCGCGATCATAATTTATTTTCTCTTATTCCGGCTCACGCGAATAAGTCCGCCACACGGAATAATCTCAACACCTTTTTTCTCCAGCTCATCAAGGAACAGATTCATGCCGAGCGAATCCGACGACATGTGCCCGGCGATAATAACATTCATATGCTGCTCATTCACTCGTTTTAGGGCATCTTCACGCATGTGCATACTAACGATGGTACTGTAGCCGATGCGAGAAAATTCTTCGTATACCTGAGCCGAGGGTTCCGTGCCACCGGTCATTTCTACCAAGTATTTACCGATTTTTTTATGACGGTTGCCGGCAATAATTTTCGGCCCCGCACCGCGCCGCTTTGCTTCTTGGTACTCGGGCTGTTCCATGAGAATATCCATCATCTCGCCGACTGTTTCCGGTTTTTCTTTTTTGAAAAGATCTTCGAGAAATTGGTTCACCAAATTATCCGTAATCGTATGCGTGCTCATATAGTTAATACCGAGAATGCGCGCAATATCTACCGCACGGTGATGGTTGGCGGCATGAACACTTCGCCCCACTTCTTGGATGCGGTCCCCCATCACTTTTTCAGCCACATGAATCGGCAAACCAAAACTTTCAAAAACACCGGTCGACATTTCCATAACTTCGTGCAGGCTCGCCAGAGCATTGCCCGTCGGGTGATGCGAAATAGCCAAATCGATCTTTTTGCCACGCTCACCCAGCTGAGTCGCCATAAGTATTTCACCGGCATCAATATCAATGCCTGCCACAATGCGTTTGACGTCTTTGCGACCATCGTCGACATGAATATAGCTGTCCGGGTAGGGGTTAGTAAGACGCGTAAGATCAAAATATTTTTTATCCTTCTCCTTTAATTCGCTATATTCCTTTTTCTCTCGAGCCAAATACTTAGCGACCTCTTTCGCGCCGCGCGGATCGGCCGCCATACCCATTTTCACCCCTAGTTCAAAAACATTTTTTACATTCAACATAACAAAAACTTAAAAGTACAGTACGTGTATACTACGCCCTGATCCTGAGACTGTCAAACAGACTCCGTAGTAATTTTGGCTTTGTTAAGCACTTTTATTGCTTAAAACCTTGACAAAACAACGAATATGGCGTAGAGTACGGTTCTACATATGCATACGCTTCGTCATAAGTTTCCGGTTATTCCAACCCGTATTTTTAAACTCTTGTTTACCTACTAAAGAAGCCTCTTTTACTAAAGGCTTTTTTTAATATTTCTTAAGACCGAGCAAAGAGAAAAACGCTTCTCTTGCGGGGTCTAGCATAATTTCAGGTGCGAATACTTATTTTATGGAAAAAAACGAACTTAAAGGGAAGACAATTTTAGTCGTTCATGCGGGCAGCATCAAAAAACGCTTCATCTTCCAGCGCCTTAAAAAACTCGGCATGACCGTAGTTTGTCTTAACAAAGACAAAAACCCGCTCATGGTACCTTATGTTGACCACTGGATTTTGGCTGATCTTAATAATTACAAAGAGTGCGTTCAGGGTATCAAGCATTTTATCACCGCTCACCCCACGAGCGGAATTGACGGAGTTTTCACTTTCTGGGAAGAAAGCGTCCTTTTAACTGCCAAAATCGTTGATCTATTCGGTTTTATTGGCACCCCTTTTGCTATAGCCAATATCGCCCGCAATAAATACCTATTCCGTGAATTTTGTGAAAAACAAGGACTGCCTGCTCCGCGCCACCAGGTAGTACGCTCCAAGCAAGATATTAAAAAACTCCGCAAAGACCTTCGCTACCCACTCGTCATAAAGCCTCAACACGGTTCCATGAGCACCTGTGTTGTTCGGGTAGAGAATGCTACCGAATTAGCTGAAGCATACGATTTCGTTAAAAGCAACATCAAATCCTACGAATATTACTCGCCCGAGTGGGATACTCTTGAGGTTTTTGTGGAAGAATATATTGATGGCGATGAAGTTGATGTTGATGTCCTCCTCCAAAATGGCAAGATTAAATTTTATTGTATTTCGGATAATTACAACAAAAGTCGCGATCGTTTCTTCGTAGACAGCGGACAAGCTATACCATCGGGCTTGCCAGAAAAGGAGCGCCGCGATCTTATTACCATGACCGAAGAAATTTTAGAAAAACTGGGCGTTACTGATGCCTGTGTTCACTTTGAGGCAAAATCCACCAAAAACGGTCCGGTTCCACTTGAAATTAACTTGCGACTTGGCGGTGACTATATCCCCTCGTATATTAAAGGCGCCTGGGGAATTGATCTGGTGGACTATATAGCTAAAATTGCCTTGGGTATACATTTTAAAATTGAAAAAAAACAAACCCCACTCAAATATATTATCGGCTGGGATCTCTACCCAGACTATTCAGGTATTTTGGTTGAGCTTAATGTAAACGAAGAACTTGAAAAAAAGAAATACTTGGAAGAAATCCATATCTACAAAGAAACCGGGGACGCAGTTCTCTTACCCCCTGAAGGCAACGAAGGCCTTGGCTGGCTCACCGTGTCGGGAGACAACTTGCTTGACGCCCAAGACAACTTAAAGGAGGCACTCAAATTTATTACGTATAAAGTAGTTGGTTTTGATACCGAATCCACCCTCGGCAAAACAGCCCGCAAAGATCGTTTTTCAGCAGCGGTAATGAAAAAGAATTTATTGCTCAAAGCATCAAAACTGGAAAAGGTGCGCCAGGTAAACGTTGAGAATCAACGCAATTTGCGCATTGGTATTGCTGGTAATATCCACGATGTACCCGGTAGTAAAAATGTACCTCATGGAGTCCTTGATATCGTGAGCGAACTCGATCTCATGGGATACCAAACCACTTTCTTCGACTTTAATAATCTTAATCGAGCGATTGGCGAACTCAAACGCAGCAGCGTTGACCTTATTATAAACGCAGCTGAAGGAATTAATAACGACCCCAAACTTCGTTCGCAAGTAATTGCGCTCCTTGAAGCCATGCATCTTCCGTTTACCGGTTCGAGCTCATTTAATACCGCGCTCTCGGGCGACAAAATTCGCACCAAAAAATTACTCACGTATCACAATATTCCAACGCCGGCGTGGGACTATGCCTATAAACTTGAGGATACAATTGACGAAAATCTGCGCTACCCTTTAATCGTTAAACCGGGAACTACCGATAATTCGAGCGGTATTACCAACAATTCAGTCGTCAAAAACAAACAAGAGCTTGAAAGAGAACTAAAGCGTATCATTGTTGATATCGGTCAGCCCGCACTTGTCGAAGAATATATCGAGGGCGACGAGTATTATGTTTCGATCCTTGGTAGCACTCCCGAAGATTTTAAAGTACTTCCTTTATCTCGCTCTATTTTCAAAAAGTTACCTCCCAAGTACTGGCACATCTATTCTGAAGAAGCGAAAGAACAAACTAACCCCATTTATAAAAAAATTATTGTCGAACGTCCGGTTAAAAACATTAGCGCTAAATTAGAATCACTCCTGACCGAAATCGCCCTTGATACGTACCAGATTCTACGCTGCCGCGATTATGGGAGCGTCGAAATTCGGGTCGACAAAGACGACAATCCATATGTGCTTGAGCTCAATCCTAACCCGGTTTTGCATACACAGTCGGCAATTGCCAAATCGGCAAAACTAGTTGGTTTAAATTACGGCGAACTTCTAGAAGAAGTTATCAACCTGTCCATCAAACGACTCAAGAAAAAAACCATGTACCCTAAATTCCTTGAATAATAGTGTCTATGGAAATGCGCCCACCTACAATTACTCTTGTTTCCGACCAGGCAACAGCTGAAAAACTCTGGAAACAGCTGAGCCCGGCCGAAACAATTTATGATGACTGGGATTTTCGTGAAACATTTCATCGCTATTACCGTAACGAGCTTTTCTTCTACACTGCGAATGTCGACGGAAAAGTCGTGGCGCTCATGCCACTCCAGATGGGTGAAAATGGCACTACACTCGAATTTTTTGGTGGTGACTACATGGAAGACAATCGCGTCTTTGCCCTTCCTGGTTATGAATATTGCATCCCCGAACTCTACAAACACCTCGACAAACCAAATGATTTAGAATTTATTCGCAGTACCGACCCGTATACCGAAACCTTTCCGATCGTAGATTACAAATACGTATTACCGCTCGATACTTTTAAAAGTAGCGATGATTATATCGAAGCCCAGTACCACGGGGAAACCAAAAAGAAATTTAAAAAACGTTTACGCAAAATCGACGAAACGAACCCGCAAATTATAGTTAATAACTGGGAGGACTTGGAACTTCTATTTCAACTCAATATCGACCAATTTAAAGACGGACCCAGGCAGTCAATGTTTGCCCGCGAATATCGTCAAGATATTTTCCGCGACTTGTGCAAGGCACATGAAACATTCACCCCTCGCCTCCTCACTTTTGTTGTTAATGGAGAAAAACAGGCTGTTTCATTAGCCTTGCTCTATAACAAAAATTACGCCTCCATAAACACCGGTATCGTTGCCGAACCACTGCTTAACCTTAAAGAATACATCCACATCAAAAAATTTGATGATGCGATCACGGAAGGCTGTACCCTTTTTGATGCGTTTGTGAGAGACTACGGATGGAAAGAAAAATGGGGCCTCAAAAAAATTCCTCAATACCAATTCAAAGCTTCCTAACTTACATTTTTATTTACCGCCCGCACGACTGCCTATGTCTTTTACGATACAAAAAATTACCGATCTTGAGGAAGCTAAAAAATATTGGAATATTTTGACTCCCGACCAAAGCATCTACGATGTCTGGGATTTTCGGTATTGCGCCTATAAGCTCACTAACTACGAACTGATATTTTATGTTGGTTTTGAGGACGGTGAACCAATCGGTCTTCTTCCGCTCGAATATAACACTGCTGGTAAATATTTAGAATTTTTTGGTGGATCGTACATGGAAGACAATAAAATCTTTCTAAAAAAAGGCTACGAAGAACGCGCTATCACATTTTGGCAAGCAATTGATCAACCAGCCAAGCTCGGGTACATCACTGCAAACGATGCATACACCAAAAACTTTCCGATAATGGAATATCGCTACTCACTTGATCTTAGCGGCTGCACAACAATTGAACAGTACCTAGATAAATACCTTGAAGGGAAACAACGTAAAGAAGTGAGTCGCCGCATCCAAAAAACAGCTACTATGCACCAGGTAGAAATAGTACGCGATGCCTGGGAAGATTTGCCCGCGCTCTTTTCCAACAACAAAGAATACTTTGGCGATGCTTCAACTTTTTATCTGCCGAACCGAGAATTACTCTTTGCTGAATTTTCACATTCTACATTTAACCCAACGTTACTTACGTTTATTGTTGACGGCGTTAAAGTTGCTTTCAGTTTTGCGCTTGTCTACAAAGACACTTTTTATTCTTTGAATAGCGGGCTCAGCCGCTTGGCCCCCAAAGATTTCAACACGTATATCAAAATCGCCAGAATTCAAGAAGCGCTCGCCAGGGGCTTGCGCTTCTATGATGCTCGGGCATACGATTGCGGCTGGAAGCAGTCGTGGAATTTTGATGCCGCGCCCTTGCACGAGTTTAACGTTGGTTTACCAGCATAATACTATCCTTTGAGTTTTGTTAAGAAGGCCGCTACAGCAGGGTCTTCTTTTTTTGCGCGCACTTTATTAATGTAGTCCTGCAGCTTCTCGGGCGTACCCTTGGTGTAGAGGTCAAGGATTTCATCCGCCAGACCGGCTAGCTCACGCACCCCGGTTTCAGCATCGGTAATACGAAATTTATCTCCTTCAGGAACAATAACTTTTTTCTCAATAAGCCGAGCAATAATCGCCACACCATCTGTATGATACCTTTCGCCACTAGTCCCAACTTTGCTCGATTTATTCTTTAAATAATCACAAACATCGCCGAGTTTACCGAAAAATTGAGCTCCAATGTTAATATTAAGTGGATTTCCTTTTTCGAGTGTCAAGGCAACCAGTTTCATATTGCCCACATCAGCCTTAAGTTCTTCTGCAGCCGTCGCTTCACTCGAAGAGCCAATACGAGCTTTAATCTGGTCATCTGCTGTAGGAGCCAACCCATGACCCACTTCATGCAAAGCATTATCTAGAATGGAAGCGGTCCGAAAAATTTCTTCTTCAGGCACCTCAACAAAAACTCGTCGAAGGGCTGGCAATGCTGTTGTTTTGGCAACCTCCTCAACAGCATTTGTGTGGGCCACAATTTTATCTTTACCTGCCTGACCTCGCGTTGTCCAATAAAGATTCGGGCCAAAGGAAAAGGGCTGATAGTTCATAATAATTGGTCCTACCTTATGATCGGTATCCATATACGGACGCTGTTCTTTTAGCACTTCGTCAGCTAAGGCACGAAAATGGTTTACAACTTCAGTTAACTCTCTTGATTCTCTAGAAATAAAACCCAACCGAATTTCTGCGTCAACTTTTTTTGCATCGCCGGCTACTGATGCATCGCTCTGGGGTACAAGCATTATAGGACAACCGTCGTCAGCGAGCTCCTTAACTGACTTGCCTAATTGATCCCATTCTTTTGCAGCTTTGTCAGTTTTTTCAGTACGTAAATCATATGCATATGCCATTTGACGCAAATAAGGGCCAAATTTTTTATACTCTTGTCCAAGTATTCCGTTCTTTACTGCTTCCTCAGCCTTAGACGCCAAAGTAAGAAAACCTGTTTTTAAACCATCGAATTCCATCGGGAAAACTTCAGCGTAAGATTTTACAGTTACAGAATCACTTTTTGGATCATCATACACATCGTATAAATAACGTGAGCCTTTTTCCTGTGCGAGCTTTGTCTTTTTTGAACCGCCTGGAGCATCGGCAAACTCTACTTGTCTAACATATGCATGGTCAACAAATTTACCAAGCAGAGCGGCGCTATCAATTAAAAGCTCAAGTTCGACCTTGCTTTTTAAACCCCATTTTTCGAGCAATCCTGGATTTTTTTCAGCATCCACACTCTTAAGCCAACGCCGAGCAACCGTTACCTCGGCTAACTGCCTATCTGAAGACATAAAAAGTAATTCAGCCCACGCATGCTCCAGACCATCCACGTTGCGCAAAGGTTCAAGTACGCCAAACTGACGAATACGCATTTTTTCTTCGAGAGCTTGAGGGTCTCTAAGAACACTAATCATCGCATCGTATTTAGAATCAGCTTTTGCTTCTAACTCCGTCGCCCATTTCTGTGCTTTTTCTACCAACACCCCCTGAACTTTCTCATTCCAGTTTTTAGTAACCGTCGCTTTGGCTACATCAAAAAAATCTTCTACCTTTTCAATGTTAGGGGGCATTTCTTTCCAGCTCGGATCTTCTTTGCCAGCCTCCGCTAGCAAATAACGAACCTCTAAACCAGCCTGTACGTACTGAGGAACTTTTTCATTTTTATGGAGCGGATTGAGACGATTTGTTTCATCGATTTTGAAATCATCTCCAAAACGAGGTTTTGCTTCTGACATACAAGTAGCTCTAGAAGTAAATAATTTTAAATCTTTTTTAGTGCCAAAAATAAATCCGGCACCGTTGATTTTTCGTCTGCACTCCCCGCCTCTAAAGTATCCGCGAGAACAGCGCTTTTAATTTGTTCGCCGCAATCAACCAATACTTTGGCGAGCTCGTCGTTCGACGTAGTGTACCTGACCGCAATCCTGTCTTCAATAGTAAATCCTTTTTCTTTGCGCAACTGATTGATCGCGCGGATAATATCACGGGCAACACCTTCTTTTTTGAGCGCCTCATCGATAGCGGTATCGAGCCACACTTTTACGCCACCATCTTCACGCAGCTTCCAATTGTCGCCCGTTACTACTTCGCAGACATCAATCGTTTTAACATTCAATTCTTCGGCAATCATGACATGCAGTTCTTTACTTAAATGCTCATTGTTGATCGCGAGGGTGTTGAGTGGCTGGCGGACCTTGAGCCCCGTCTCAGCGCGGAGCGCAAGCCCGAGCTCGACGATCTTACGGGCAACAAGCATTTCCTGGAGCACACTCTGATCATGATGTTCGTCGTGGAGTGCCGGCCAGTGTTCGAGGTGCACACTTTCTTTGGCCCAGCCCTTGCCGCCGACTTCGTCAAAACGCAGTTCTTGATATATTTTCTCGGCCATGAACGGCATGAATGGCGCAATGAGTTTCGCAACAACGATCAATACCTCGCGGAGCGTATAGAGCGCATGATGCTTATCAAGTTCGTCTGTGCCTTTGACGCGTTCGCGAGATCGACGAACGTACCACTGCGAGAGCTCGGTCACAAAGGCGAGTATTGGTCGAGCGGCTTCGGCCAAATGGTAGGCTTCCATATTTTCGTTTACTTCACGAACCGTTTCGTGGAGCACGGCCAAAATCCAGCGGTCCAGTACATGGGCGGATTTATATGGTTTTTGCGTTGGCAGATCTTTGGCAAACAACTGGTAAAACTCAAAAACATTCCAAAGTGTGTTGACGAGTTTGCCGTACAGTTCCTTAACACCCTCTTCGGAAAAATTCAGACTCTCAGCCGAAACAACCGGCGAACTCACCAAATAAAAACGCATTGCATCTGCTCCATATTTCTCGAGCACCATGTTTGGGTCCGGGTAATTTTGGAGTTTCTTACTCATTTTTTTACCATCTTCGGCCAGCACGATGCCGTTCACAATAACATTTTTATACGCCGGCTTCTCGAAGAGTGCGGTCGATAAAACATGCAAATAATAAAACCAGGCGCGTGTTTGATCTTGGCCTTCGGCAATAAACTGGGCTGGGAAACTGCTTTCAAAAGCAGCTTTATTCTCGAATGGATAATGAGCCTGGGCATATGGCATGCTCCCCGAATCAAACCAGGTGTCGAGCACATCAGGAATACGTTTCATCGTGCCACCACATTTTTC
>CAZECR010000006.1:0-19207 GCA_964510495.1 uncultured Gammaproteobacteria bacterium | reverse complement strand
CGGTGACTTTTACAAACCAGCTACTCGTTGCGTAATTAATGAGCGGTGTGTCGCAACGCCAACAGTGCGGGTAACTATGGACAATATTTTTCTTCGCTAAAAACAAACCTTTTTCTTGCAGGTATTTAGTAATTGCAATGTCGGAAGCCAGGCGAACTTTATCGTCGTCTGAGCGCGGCTTTACTTCTTGTCCGGCGAAATCGGTGACGTCTGGTTTGAAGCGACCGTCCATGCCAACATGCTGTACGAGTGGCAAGCCTTCACGTTTCCCAACCTTAAAGTCATCGTCACCAAACGCAGGAGCAATATGCACCACCCCGCTTCCGTCTTCAGCCGTAACAAAATCTGCCGTGACGACACGAAACGCATTAGGCGTATCTTTATAATACGGAAAAAGCGGAACGTACGTAGCGCCCGCCAGAAGCGCACCAGGGACTTCGGCCAGAACAGCATATTTTTTACCTTCGAGCACTTCGGCAATACGATCTTTACCAACGATATACACACCGGCTTCGTTTTCAATCGTACACACGGTGTAGAGCAGTTCCGGATTCACAGCGAGGAGCACATTACCAGGAAGTGTCCACGGCGTTGTGGTCCAGGCAATGATATGCATTTTCTGTTCACTAATAAACTTGCGATCCAGTTCATTTGGAACATGCTGAAAAATTTCTGGCGAAAACTTAGTAAGTTCAAACTTTACATAGAGCGAAATATCCTTCACATCTTTGTAGCCTTCGCTCACCTCCTGCTGCGACAGCGTTGTTTCACAGCGCGGGCAAATATACATGGAACGATAATCTTCGTACACGAGCCCCTTGTCCCAAAGCTGTTTGAACACCCACCAGACCGACTCCATATAGTCTTTGTCCATCGTGCGATAGGCATGATCAAAATCTACCCAACGGCCGAGGCGGGTAATCGTTTTTTTCCAGTCTTCTACATAGCCAAGTACTTTGCTACGGCAAAGTTCGTTAAACGTGGCGACCCCGAGGGCTTCAATTTCTTTTTTGGTTTTGGTGCCCAGTTCTTTTTCAACAATGTTTTCGATCGGCAGACCGTGACAATCCCATCCCCAGCGGCGCTCCACGCGATACCCCTTCATGGCCCAAAAGCGCGGCACCACGTCTTTCATGAGCGACGAAACAAAGTGGCCGTAGTGCGGCGTGCCGGTAGCAAATGGCGGACCATCATAAAAAACATAGGGCTTGTCAGCTGGTTTTTCAGAAATGGATTTTTCAAAAATCTTGTTTTCAGCCCAAAATTTAAGGACTTCGTTTTCTTCGTTGTTGGCGTTGTAGAGCATATAAAAATAAAAAACACGCTTAAATTAGCGTGCGAGAGCCCCGACAGACATCGGGACGGTACCATCTCGGCATTATACTTGATTTCTAGCAGTAACGGGCTTACCCGGAAGAGTCTACTTTTATTGCGAAAACAATAAATTTCTTTCTTCTATAGTCCCAAGACAGGTTTTTGCCAATTATTGGGAAGCCCGTTGATTTCAGGCTGATCTATATATTTTTATACTAACTATTTTATGCACCTTTGTCAATCAAAAAATTATTTTCCTTATACCTCGGCCTTGCTCGGAGCAAGTTGACAAACCCCCTATTTTCTGCTATATTAAGACGTTTTAATTCGAGTCACACGTTCGTTAGTTATCCATGCAACGCACGGGCCAGTTGAAAAACAGTTTTCACCTTACCCGCTCCTTGCATGGAGCATCTTTGACAAACACCCAATTACGAAAGGGAGGATCGATATGCACAAGCAGATCGCGCTCTATGGCGGCAACTTCAACCCACCCACGCACGAGCAACGCGCGGTGGTTCGTGAGCTGATCAAGCAGGACTACCACGTCATCGTGGTCCCCTGTGGCCCGCGCAGCGACAAGCCGCGGCACAACGATGTGCTGACGGCCGATCGGGCCGTCATGGCCGACCTCAACTTCCAGGGTCTCGCGAACGTGACCGTGTACCTCGACGATCTCGAGCAAGACACCTTCACCCCGATCGCCGATGTTCTGCGCAAGCTCGGGCACTGGGGCAGCGCGAGCGTCGTCATCGGCTCAGACCTGCTCGTCGGCCTCGGCAGCGGCACCTCCAAGGTGCAGCGCTATTGGAAAGAGGCCAATGACCTTCTGACCGAGCACGAGATCATCGTCCTCGATCGCGAGAACGACCCGCTGTCGCCCGACGACCACCCCCTCAAGCACACCATGGTCAGCGGCTGGTCCAGCCTGACGAGCGCCGACGTGCGCGCCATGATCTTCCAGGGCCACAACGCCCGCCAGTATTTGTACGGCCGGGTGGCCGAGTACATCGAGCACCGCAAGCTCTACCGCGGCTGCACGCCCCCGGTCATCACCGACCTCACGGTGAGCGAGCCCCTGCGCGCCATGTTCGTCGTCGACGAGCGTAACCCCAGGGCGCTCGACTTCTACGAACGCCTGAAGCACCTCGAGCACAAACCGGGCCAGGCGCCTAACCTGATCATCACGATCGGCGGCGACGGCATGGTGCAACGCACGGTCGGCACCCACTGGCGCCTGCGCCTCCCGATCTTTGGCATCAACGCCGGGCATCGGGGCTACCTCCTCAACGAGCCCGATCGCGTCTTCGACGAAGTGACCGGCCTCCTCAGCAGCAACCGTCGGCTGAGCTGCTACCACTTGCCGCTCCTCTACGCGGAGGCCGAGATGGAGAGCGGCAAGGTCGTGTCCATGGTGGGCATGAACGATGCCTGGATCAAGGCGCCCGGCGGCCAGGGGCTGAACATCGACGCCTATTTCGGCGACCACCTCCGCTTCCCCGCCCTCAGCTGCGACCAACTGCTTGTTTCGACCGCAGCGGGGTGCACCGGCTACGCCTATAACCTGGGCGCCACCCTTCCGCCGATCGAGTCGCAAGACCTGATTCTGGTCGGGGCAGGCGCGGATCGTCGCCGGTGGACGGGGCCTTACTCCCGAAGCGCCTCCACCATCTTTCGCTTCGTCACCGCCGACGAAACCAATGGGCAGAAGCGCCCCGTCGACGCCTACTGCTGCAGCAAGCAGATGAACGCAAACGGCGACTCGGTGCGACAGTTCATCGCCCGAATGAGCCGCATCGCGGTCTGTGAGCTGGTCTTCCTCGCCAACTCCGCCGACGACCTGGCGGCCAAGCGCTCGCTCTACTAGACGCGCAGCTATCTTTCTCCCCTACCATCCTTCGGAGCAGCCCCTGCTGCTCCCGTATCCCTACCAGACAATCTGTGTCTTGTGAGCATACGCACTCAAAAAAAGCCCTTAGAGTAAGGGCTTTTTTATTTTTCTATCATATAGTATTACTTTGCAAAAACTAATGGCCGTTGGTATACTAGATAGTAAGTAAAATTATACCGCTATGATTTACATTGGAGCCGACCATCGTGGCCACGCACTCAAAAAATACCTTATTCGTTACTTGGAAAAACAGCTTAAACGCGAGGTAGTAGATTTGGGTGCACTCGACTACAACGATCAAGATGATTTCGTTGATTTTGCCGTCCCTGTTGCCAAAAAAGTTGCTGCCGAACCAGGCAGTCTCGGCATACTCCTCTGCGGCAACGGCCAAGGGATGTGTATCGCGGCCAACAAAGTACCAGGAGCTCGGGCCATGCTTGGACACAGCATCGAGAGCGCTGAATTTACCCGCCGCGAAGACGATGCCAATATTATTTGTCTACCTGCCCGCACGATGAGTGACGAACACGCAACTGCAATTGTTAAAACTTTTTTAGAAACAACTTTTAGTGCCGAAGAAAAAAGAATTCGTCGCCTCAACAAAATTACAGCGCTTGAAAAATAATATGATTATTACTCCCGCGCTTCTCAACACTACCTTTGAAGACTTTGCCCGTGATGTGAAAAAAGTTGAAGGACTTTTTTCGTACGCTCAAATCGATGTCATGGACGGCGAGTTTGTACCAAATACATCTTTTACTGAAATTGAAAAAATTAATACTCTCGAATCATCGCTCAAGTGGGAATTGCATCTCATGGTCGCGCATCCAATCGCTGAACTTGCCAAATGGTCTGACGTTAAAAATATTTTTCGCATTATTTTTCATACTGAATCGAGTGATGACCCCGCCTCAGCGATTGCTTGGGCACGAGAAAGACAGCTAGAAGTAGGTGTAGCCCTTAACCCAGAAACACCGCTCGAAAAAATCAGCGAGTACAAAGAACAGCTCAATGTCGTACAATTCATGACCGTACATCCAGGACGACAAGGCAATCCGTTTCTGCCCGGTGTGCTAGAAAAAATAAAAGCATTTACGAATGTGGCCGATCGAGCGTTTTGTTCGGTTGACGGAGCAGTGACCAGTGCAAATATTGCATCACTCCAAGCAGCGGGAGTGGATATTGCCAACGTTGGTAGCGCACTTATGAAGGCAGCAGATACAGAGCAAGCTCATACAGAATTACTAACGGCTTTGAAAAAAGCTTAACTCAATTCTTGAAATTAAAAACGAACGCTTCTAGAAGCGTTCGTTTTTATTCTTCACACCACTTTTATAAAATGCTGTTAAGAAGAGTCGGGGGCCAATGTGCGCCCCCGATGCGTGCTTGGCAGCTTAGAGCTGCCCGGGATTGGACTTGCTGCGGATCGCGACGAGGCCGGCGCCATCCTTGGGCTTGTTGCCGCCGAGGAGGATCGCGCCCGGGTACTGCCAGTCGTACATGAGGAGCCCGCTGGCGTAGTAGATGAGCGTGCGGATGTCGTCGCCGTCGGCCGCGCTGTTCACCGTGAGGCAGTCGGTGAGGCAGAGATTCTGCCCCTTGAAGTCGAGGACCTCGGCGCCATGGGCGAGCCGGCTGATCACCGTGCCATCGGCCCGCACCCAGTCATAGATGTCCTGGATGGTGAACTCGTCCAGGCCATACTCGGCGACGTAGGCGCTGGTGCTGTCGTCGCGGGTTTGCACCGGCCTCCGGATCGGGCGAACGGTGAGCTGCTCGACTGCGTGCTGCTTGCAGAACTCCACCACCTCCATCAAGCGCGTTTCACTGTCCACCATACCATACTGCATCATGACGCCGAGGCGAACGCTGAAGCCGAAGCTGTGCAGGTACTCGATGGTGCGCGCGAGATCGGGGTACCCCTTCTGGTCGTGGGGGGTGTAGATGCGCCGGTTGTGGTCGGAGTTGATGCCGACGGTGGAGATGGCGACCGTGGTCAGACCCAGGTCATACCACTCGCGCAGGTCTGCCTCGCTGAGCTTGCAGCCCGCGTTGCCCGTCGCGGCCAGGCGCCCGATCGCGAGCGCATTGGTCTGGAGGTCCTGGAACGGGAAGGCGTGCGGGAACGCCTGCTTGAAGAACCTGAGGTACGTCGTGATCTCCTCTGGGTAGAGGGTGGGCTCCCCCTTGCCCGTGAACAAGAGGGTAGAGGTGTTCCCCTGCAACGCGAAGTTGGTCGCCTTACGCAGGTTGCGCTCGTTGATGTCAACGTGCGCTCCCGTGACTGGGTCAATACCGGTCATGCCCGACACGCAGAACGGGCAGCGGGCGTTGCAGGCCTGAGTACCGACCACGATACTAAACGTGTGGATGCGTCTCATCATTGCCTCCTTGGTGTGTTCTGTGAATGTAAAAAGATCGTCGTTACTTCCGCACCACAAATACTTCAGAGTAGCTATGGCAAGGAAACAACCTTAAAAACAAGCGATAGTACCACTACTTAGGCCTTTTGTCAAGGCTGAAGCACTACTATTCACAAACAAAAAACTCTCTATAGTAAGAGAGTTTTTTGATCGATCTCAAGCTTTGAAAAAAGCTTGAGAATGGAAACCGGTTTTGCAAGAACCGGTTGGTAGCGCGAGTGCGCCTAAGGAACGACGAGGGATCTAGTTGGTGAAGCCGCCGGCAAGGACCTGGCTGAGGAGCTGCGGGGCGGCCTGACTGACGCGGACCGCGGACTGGGACACAACCTGGAAGGCCTTGCGGATCTCGCTCTCGGAGTTGGCCGGGGTCAGGATCCACTCCCGCGCGATGCCCATGCGGGTGAAGATGTCGACGAAGTCCGTGACGCCGTCCGAGATGCCCATGGCGATGACCAGGTGCTGCTCGGTGCGCCTGAGGTCGGCCACGATGGGCGCGATTCGCTCCGGCGCGTGGTAGGTGCGCGAGTGCACGTCGGCGCCGTCGGTGATGATGACGGTGACGGAGCGGCACGGCACGCCCGCGTCGGCGCACTCCTGCGTCTTCGCGAGCACGGTCGCCAGCATGACGGCGGTCTGGTCGTAGAGGGGCGTGCCGCCGTTGGCACCGTAGTTCTTGTGCGTCAGCCGCTCGGCCTGGTCGATCGGCACGTAGGGGTAGAGGATCTTGCCGTTCAGGTAGCGGCAGTGCGCGAGGACGTTGTTCTTCTGCTTGCTGCCGAGGAGGGCGTCGGTGATGATGTTCATGCCCTTCACGACCGCATCCGTGTTGCCGGCCATCTCGATCGAACCGGAGTCGTCGACGAGCGCGGACACGAGAACGACCTCGCTCGTCGTGATGTCGTCGAGGCTCACCCCGAGCGCGGCCTGGACCTGGGCACCCATGTCGGGCACCGTGACGAGCGCTGCGGACTGGGGCGAGAGCAGGCCTTCCTGCTGGGCTGCGCCGAAGAGGTTCTGGACATTCTGACTATTCTTCTTGTTCGTACTCATGGTTCATCTCTTTTCTTTACGAGTATAGTTGGGTTACAGGCGGATACCGGGCCAGCTCGTGATCGGGTCGGTGGACTTCACCAGGTGCATGCCCTGGTTTAGGAAGCGCTGGTGGGCCGCTTCGGCCTCGGTGGTGTAGTCGGCGAAGAAGCCGCCTTTGCCGTCGGGGACGGTGACGGCCGACATGCAGTCGGTCATCACGTAGACCTTCTTCGCGAGCTCGGGGTCCTGGGCAAGGATCTCGCCGAGGAGGTCGTCGATCGAGCTGGCGACGCAGTGGCTGTCGGCCTCGCCAGCGATCACCACGTAGTCCGAGCTGATCAGGGTCTTGAGGAACGCGGTGTTCTTCTGCGCGAGGGGCTTGCCGTCCCAGCGCGTGAGGACCTCCGGACGAAGGACCGAGTAGTTCTCGGTGAGCGGATTGCCACCCTTGACCTCGCTCCAGGACTGCGTGCCGCGCAGGTAGTCGTGGAACATGCGGGCCTCCTGGATGATGCCCATGAGGGGGTGGCCGTCGCTGCCGAGGATGCAGTGCGCCGGCCAGACGATGAGGGTGTACTTGTGGGTGCGCTCGAGCTCCTGGCAGTAGTGCTGCACCTGGCGGACGAGCCAGGAGTAGTCGCCGCTGCAGAGCCAGCTGGCCATGGCCGGGTTCGGCCGCACCTGGCCCTTCAGCACCATCTCGGTCGTGATCTGGGTGAAGGGGGCGGGGTGCTCGTTCTTCTCGTTCAGCCAGAAGGCGGGCGAGAAGATCTGGTAGGCGAAGTGCGTGTCGAGGGTGGTGGTGATGTTGGTGATGACGTCGGCGTTCTTGTAGATGAACTCGGCGGTGCGCGCGCAGTCATCGATCGCGCCCGTGCCGCTCCGGCCACCCACGTAGAGCGTGCCGCTGGGGTGACAGAAGTCCTTCTGCATGTCGATCATGAGGAGGTGCACCCGCGTCTTGTCCGAGCCCGAGGGCTTGATGTTGAACTTGTCGCGGTAGCTTGCGGCCTCGTCGAGGAGGCGCTGGCTGCTCGGCGCGTAGTTCCACTCGCGGGCGTTTGCAGGGCTGTAGAACGAGGGGAGGGAAAGGTGCTGGGTCTTCATGGTGTTCTCTTTCTGCCTCGAATACTCGAGGCGCTGCTTCGGTCAGGTTATGACCAGTTTCACAATTTCGTGGGCTGAGACTACACAAAGTCCGTCTGGGAGAGCAAAAAGTCTGCTGGCCGCATCGACGAACGGTTCGGTATCAGGGAAAGTTTTGGTAACATTGAGCGAGGTGCCCACTACTTCCACACGCACCACACCATCATCGGTCGGTGCAAGTAAAAAGTTTTGAACAGCAGCTCCGCCACCAATGGTTCCGAGCCACGAACCGTCACCTGCTTCAGCTTCCGCGGCGCCTTCGATGACACCGCTTGCATTGATCACGTAACAACGATGTTTAATTTTTCCGCCGTCACTAAAGGCAGCGAAGAACCAACAACGGTCGCTCGTAAATCGACACGTCGCGTTGACGAGCTGTCCGGGTAAACGAGGTAAGGCTACCGCGTCGTTAACTCCATGAACACCGTCCTGAAAGACGAAGGCAACATGGAGGTTTGCTGCGCGATAGAATCCAAATCCGAAGGTAGGTCCGGCCCACACAAGGGTCTGCCCTTCAAGGACATCTCCTACATGCTCCTGACCCAAAACTCCGTTTCGCTCGAGGCGTCCAGAGGCAAGGGTGTAACAGTGCTTATCATTGACCGCGAAGACTGGCAGTCCGGCATGCGTATTGGTGAACAGTGTTTCGGGCGCCTTCCCAGGAACAATCTTTACGATCTGCTCACCTTTCGCGAGATACGTCGCTTGTTTCTGCAAGCGGTAGCGCACCGCACGGTCGAGGGCGCCTTTAATTATTTCCGCACCGTCTTCCCGGCGGTAGCTACCATTTTCGTACGCGAGCCACATGAGCTGTTGCTTGTTTTTCTCTACCGAGAGAATGACACCGCGCGTCCGAAAAACTGTTGTCGCCGTTACCTGACCGCGCGTGACTACCACATGTTTGATAGCAGCAGGTGCAGCAAAACGACATGCTGGACAGTGTGAGCGGGCATGCTCAGTGCCACACGCGGTGCACGTGGTCCAGACGACAGTGTCAAAAAGCTTGGCAGGAAATGCTCCCCGCTCATCTTTTTCAAACACCCGCTGCAAGTACCCAAGAAGCTCGTCGGGTAAGTAGCCGTAGGGAACAGCTGGTTTCGGGTAGCGCACTTCCGGATTGAACACCGTGATACGCTGCAAAGGCCGGGTGCCCTGCTTTACCTGGCGCTGCTGATCTTTGGGGCGATACACACCGCCGTACGGATCAACAAAGACAAGGCTCTGCATGAGCATAACCACAAAGGCATACCAATCCGAAGCGGGGTTATGTGGCCGCGCGAGTTCGAGGTGCGCAGCCCGAGGGTCGCAGAGGAGCGGATCAACAAACTTGGTGGTAAACATTGAGCACAGCCACTTGCCATACTGCATGCTATCCGCGTCGATCACGTAAGCTTCGCTCCCCTTCACGAGCACATTCAGATCATTGAAATCTCCGATCACCACTTTGGCGGCGTGGATTCCAGTGAGCGTGGCATGCAAATCGCGAAAAAGCGCGACCACTTCATTTCCAGAAACGGATTTGCGTATACTGCGATCACTGTAGGCCAGCAGCACTTCGGTACCCGAGAGAAACGGCATGGCATAGCCCGCGATGTCTCCACTTTTGGTGCGGGCAAGTTCGAGCGGTGACACGACCCGGCTCGGTAAACCAGTTGGAAAGGCTAAGAGTTTTTCCTGATGCTCACGGATACGCTGCCGCGCTGCCTCTTGGGCATGTGCCAGGCCGTCAAAATCCGGGTGCGTAGGTGGTTTAAAGAGTTTTACCACCCGGCCGTCCCCAATGTTGAATACGTCCGCTTCACCGCCCTTACCCACCGCTTTGCCTGGATCGAGGCGGAAACGTTTGTTGCCAAGGTAAATTTCAGTCATGGCGAACCTTCTTTCTTCGACCAACAACGAGCGTGGTATCGTCGCCAAGTAACCCTGGCACCGGCCTTCCTTCCCGAAAAGTGTCCCGGCTGATCAGCGATAACCGCCGACGCAGCGCATCAGGGTTCAGAAAGTACCGGTCAACTTTTGCGAGCTGGTCGAGCGACCCAACGAGCTCTGTTTTTCCCGGTATTGGGTCTGATTTCCGTTTGACATAATCTTGAAGGCCGTCAGTGCCAAGGACAAATGAATCAAGATCGGTCGTCGCAAGCACTCGGTGAATTGTGCCCTTGAGGAGACTTGGTGCAAGTGCAGTAGTCACGAGGGCGTATGACAGGTAGGGCGGCATGTTGCCCTCGAAAGAACCGAGCGGCAACTCTGTGCCGTTCACTGCCAAGTAGCCGTCGCCAATCGAAAAGAACCAGCTCATCGTTTCGGTCAGCACACAGCCAACCAACGTGAACAAGAAATGCTCATTAATGATCTGACCGCGCGGCCCAACAAAGAAACCGACGAGCTGTTCTATTTTTTTGACCACGTTTTGCCGGGCAATTTCAAGCACCAACTCGGGGCTGGCACCGCCGTCCTCACTGGCTTCGAACAGGGCCTCGACCATCAGCCGAGAACCAAGCCGCGCTCCCACTTCACTGTAGAGCCCTTCCCCACACCCGTCGGCAACAACAATCACTGTTACTCGGTCGGTCGAAATATGGTACCAAGCATCCTGATTATTGCGCCCGATCAAACGGTGATCGCGACCAATCGTGCTGGCTGCCGCTAATTCAAAGACTTGTTTCATGACACAACTCCTTTTGCGTTGTTTTTCAAATAATGAGTATAAAAGTTTTTGCGTTTTTGATTTTAAATTGTCAAAGTACACCTGGGACCCGTAGTCCTCACTACCCCCCCCCTATCAGTGAGCACCCCAGCTCCTTTTATTGTAATAAATACACTAACTAATGCTTAAAAAATTTTAGGGGTTGTGTTCGGTGCTTAAATTCAAAATGTCCACTTGGTAAATTTCCTTATAAAATAAGGATAAAATCTTGACTTAACCAGTTAACTACGTTAGAATAGCCTCAGGTTATATTAGTGTTGTATATACACATACTAACCGTTTTGCAGAAACTGTCAAGGGAGTTACACACACCCTACCTTTAATTGACCAGACCACTCAAAAATCATATAGTACTAGCGACTTTTCTATTCATTTTGAATTGTATGGAGAACGGACGACACGAACAGAGTGTTACCGCGGAAATCCCAAGTGCCACAGACATGAAACAGCTCTTTAGCCAGGCGAATGAGCATCGCGACTATACGAGCTACACCTGGCTCATGGATGCGGCACTCGAAGCCAAAGCTCATTCGATTGGCCCCTACCTCGGGGCACTCGAAGAGAACGCAGTAATCGTGGACGCCGGATCAGGTACCGGCAAACTCGCTGAATTGTTTGCCAAAATGTTTCGCGGCTCCAAAGTATACGCGCTCGATATGTCACACGAACTTTTGGACCGGGCTACCGAAGGGCAATCACTCATCAAGCCTGTTTTTGGCAACGTGCTTGAACAAAATTTTCCTGATAATGCTTTAGATGTAAAATATTTTTCTACCAGCGGTCACGAAGTTGAGTCGTTTGGCGGCACTGGCAGCATGGAAAAAGCAATGCAGGTAGCCTTTAATGAGCTTAAACCAGGCGGACGTGTGGTAGTACGCGATTTCGCCAAACCTTCACTGCACGAACCAGTTTTACTTAAAATACTTTCTTCGGTTGGCCTTGATGCCGTACCACCAGGCACACCCGAAGACGCGATCAACTACGACCTGCTCTCCACACGCGCACTCTTTGAACGTTTCCACAAAGAATTTGCCGGTGGGAACGCTTTTCAGTATGAAATAGTTCACAAAGATGGCGAAGAATATATTAAATTACCCGCCGAATGGGCTCACGAGTTTTATTTGCGCAAAGACTACACCACCAATTGGCGTCAAGAAATAAAAGAAAAGTATACGTACTGGAATGAAAAAGAGGCCCGCAAAGCCCTTCAGAGCGCCGGCTTTACCAATATTCAGGTAGTACCTGACCCGAATGAATATATTTTAAAAAATCGACTCCTCGGAAAAATCGCTCTTTACAAAGAAGATTCTGACGGCTCGCTTGTTTCGCTTGAGCTGCCGCCGACGCACATGATAACGATTGGTGAAAAGCCCGCGGACAGTGGTATTGCCGGACAAAACTCAGAAGCAATCCAGACAGAAGTAAACTACACCGAACTTTTTGAATCTATCGTAGAAGACGAAACGAACGGTATCGTCCGGATCGGCGACAAAGCATTTTCGGTTCAGACTCCTCCACTCATTGGAACTAAAACCAAAATCTATCACCTGAAAGACCAACCCAATCGAGTACTCAAAATTGTCCGAAGCGATACACATAATAACGACAACGTCTTTAAATCGCTCTACCAGACAATTAATCGCCAAAATATTTTAGAAGCAACGGGCACGCCACATCTTAAAATTATTGACCACGATCAATCAGGACCGCCCTACCGCTACGTACTTCAAGAGTCCGTACCCGAAGGAGCAGCTTCGGCCGTTGACTTAATAAAAAATAACCAACTTACTGAAGAAGATATTCAACAAATAGCCAGACTCGTTACTATATTTGAAAAAAATAAGGAGTGGCAGCTCGATACCAATCCCTTTAGCTGGTTTAGGGTGCAGGGCGAGCATGGCCAGACCTCCATGACCTACGCGAGCGGTAAAGTCTATCGCTACGATGAACAATGGGAATTCCGTAAAATCGGCCTGTTACAATGGACAGACCCCGAGTACATCAAGAATGCTTCTTATTTTTCTGCTTCGCTGCCAACCGCACGGGATTACGAACAATTAAAAAAGGATTGGCTTCATAATGAAGGACAATTTACTACATGGAAACGCTATCTGGGTCCCGACATCCAACCCGAAAAATAATTCGCTCTGTACTATAATCTATGGCCAAAAAGACTTCCCTTAAATACACTATTCCCGTTGTGGCTACCGATGTAGCCATTTTTACCGTGCGCGAAGACCAGCTCCATGTTTTGCTTATCAAAATGAACCGTCCACCGTACACCGGTTATTGGGCGCTCCCAGGCGGACTCATCAAAACAAACGAAACCTTGGCCGAAGCAGCTAGTCGCCACCTTGAAGAAGAGACCAATGTTCCCGGGGACGAAATCTTTCTAGAACAACTCGAAGCGTTTAGCGCACTCAATCGAGACCCCCAGGGACGCGTTGTTTCAGTGGCCTATTACGCCCTCATTCCGAGCGATCGTTTTAAATTAAAAACAACGGCTGCGTATGCTGGAGTAGACTGGTTTCCTGTGGACAAGCTTCCTAAATTAGCTTATGACCACAAGACTATCGCCGAACATGCTCTACAACGGCTTCGCCAAAAGCTACGCTACAGCAACATTGCCTACAGTCTGATGCCGCCTGAATTCACGCTGAGCGAAATCCAAAAAACTTACGAGATAATACTTGGCAGAAAACTTGATAAACGAAATTTCCGCAAAAAGTTGCTTCAAATCTCAATGATTACTGATGCCAAAAAGATTCAAACCGGCCGAGCCAACCGGCCTGCCCGGCTTTTTAGCTTCACTAAAAAGCAGGCTGAATATGTCGATTTTCTCTAAACTCTAAACTAAATATTGGCTAATCTAACGATTTTCTATTGTAGAAATCACCAGGCATGATATACTGGTGAAGTCTTTTAATCTTCACTGTATGCTTGATCTCGTTATTATTGGAGGCGCCGCTGTCGGCTGTAGCGCCGCTGTCTACGCTGCCCGCCGCAAACTTAACTTTGTCATGATCACCGAAAACATTGGCGGTGAAGTTGCCCTTTCTGGAGCGGTCGGTAACTGGCCTGGTATTATTGATATTCAAGGCTTTGAACTCGCCAACAAATTTGCTGAACACGCTAAATCATATGGAGTAAATATCGAGGAAGGATGGACCGTTACGTCGATAGTGCCTACCCGGAACTATCATATTGTTACAGCCACAAAGGCTAACGGTGAAACCCGAACGATTGAAACCAAATCAGTAATTATTGGTACTGGCATTCATCCTAAACGCCTCGGTGTGCCTGGCGAAGATGCTTTTGACCATAAAGGAGTTACCTATTGCACCGTCTGTGATGGTCCAATTTTTAAAAACAAAATTACCGCCACGCTTGGAGGCGGCAATAGCGGCCTTGAATCTGCCCTGATGATGGCCGGCATCGCCAAACACGTATACTTACTCACCAAATATCCCAACACCCCTGAAAAAGCTTACGGATTCCCTAAAGGCGAAGCAATTCTGGTCGACAAACTCAAAGCCCTGCCAAATGTTGAAATTTTGTACGAAGCCATCACCACCGAAATTACGGGCGAACAAAAAGTAAACGGTCTCATCTATAAAACTGCTGCCGGCGAAACCAAATCTCTAGCACTTGATGCAGTTATGGTGCACATCGGCATGATTCCGAACTCAAAATTTGTAAAAGATGTTGTTACGCTCGATACGCAAGGCCAAATTATTGCCGACACCAAATGCCGCACCAATGTACCGGGTATTTTTGCTGCCGGTGACGTGACCGATATTCCCTATAAACAAATTGGTATCGCTGCCGGCCAAGGCATTGTCGCCGCCCTCGCCGCCATTGAATATGTTAATCTTTGGAAAGAGTAGCTATGCTCATGATCTGTAGAATTTTTGCGAGCATCGGACTTATCTTTATATCCTATGCTGTGCTCGTTAAAAAAGCACGTCTCCGCAATGAATTGTTTGTACTTGGCGGTATTTTTCTACTCGTCTACAGCATCCACCTACGCGATCCGATCTTTATTCCACTCCAAATTATTTTTATTCTTTCCAGTCTCTACGAAATATACATTTTACGTAGAGCTAAAAAATAACTTTTCGTATGAACTATATCCTCTCAATTATCCCAGACTTTTCTAGCTGGACACTTCCTCAGATCCTCATCTACGTCATTGGTTTTGTCGGCACCATTCTCCTCAGCTACTCCGTGTTTCTCGAAGAAGAACGCCGCCAGGATCTGGTGTGCGGCATCGGAGCACTCGCCATACTGCCCTACTGTATTTGGACCAACAATTTTTTGTTCATCATTACCATGCTTGGTATTGCGATTACCAGTTTTATTAAATTCGTAGAGATCGCACTCGGCAAACACGCTCGTATCGGCGACATAACGGAAAGTGTTAAAAATCCAAAAGGCAAGATTTACGAAATTCACACCAAGTAATTTTGGCCTATGTTCAATCTTATTGCCATCGGTGACCCGTTGATTGACACTCACATACAAATTGATGCTTTGTGCGACTCCTGCCAAGTATTATCAGGTCACCGTGATCAATTATGCTTTAACTATGGCGATAAAATTCCCATTGTCGATAGTTTTCAATCGCTCGGCGGCAATGCGCCAAACGTCGCTGCCGGAGCAGTCAAATTGGGCCTTTCGAGCGCACTGCTTACAACGATTGGTACCGACGCTTACGGCCGTCTCATCATGCAGGAACTCAAAAAACAGCACGTTGACACTAGTCTCGTCAGCAAAGACAAACAACATAAAACGCGCTATTCAATTGTTTTAAACTACAAACAAGAGCGTACGATTCTTTCATATTCAGAAGAAAAAAAATATCGCTGGCCTACAACAGAGCCAGCGGCAGATTGGATTTATTATACGGGGCTTTCCAAAGGTTTTGAACCAATTCAAGAAAAATTAGTGCAGCACTTAAAAAATCATCCGACCGCGCGTCTCGCGGTAAACCCCGGATCTTACATTTTAAAGTACGCCACCGCAAAACTCCGTGAGGTGCTGCCGCTCACTGACGTGCTCATCGTGAATTTAGAAGAAGCTGAAAAAATCGCTCTTACTACGCTTGAAAAGGAAAAAAGTATTGCACAGCTGCTCAAAAAATTACTTGCGACGGGCGCAAAAGAAGTAATCTTAACTGACGGTCCCAATGGCGCATTTGCCGGTACCGCCGAAAAACTTTGGAGCATACCGGCCTATCCAGTCGAAGTGCTGTCAAAGACTGGAGCAGGCGATGCTTTTTCTTCCGGCTACTTAGCAGCCCGTTTCTATAGCCACACCATTCCAGAAGCATTACAATGGGCTACAGCGAACAGCACGAGTGTTATTCAAGCACATGGCCCACACGAGGGACTACTCAACAAAGAGCAACTACAGAGTGTTATTCAAAAATTTGCCACCATCATTCCTCAAGAACTCTAAGCCTTTTTTAAAATTGCATGTCTCCGGCAGAACAATCTGATTTGGTTATCGCTTGCCACCAGGGCAACACCGAAGCCTTTGGGAAACTCTACGAACAGTTTATAGAGCCGATTTATAATTTTATTTATTATAAAACACACCACAAGGAAACAGCCGAAGACCTAACCAGCCAGACCTTTTTTAAGGCTTACGATTCCATTAAAAAATGTGACCCGGCGCAAGGGACGTTTTCGAGCTGGGTCTACCGGATTGCGCGCAACACGGTAGTCGACCACTACCGAACCACCAAACATCACAGTGATATCGAAGACGCCTTTGATATCCACGACGGCAAGAACGGCGTAACCGACGTTCACAACCGCATTGAACTGGCTAAAGTCACCACATACTTACAAGGCCTTTCAAGCGAACAACGCGATATTGTCATTCTCAGACTCTGGCAAGAAATGAGTTTTGCTGAAATTGCGGCTGTCATGAATAAAAGCGAAGCCAGCTGCAAAATGAGCCTCAAGCGCACGCTCGATAAACTGCGAATAGATCTTGGCTCTGGCGCACTGTTACTTTTGGCTTCCCTATTCGTAGTACATAGTATATGGACCATATAAATAAAACACTTGAAGAACTCTATCGCCTTGATCCGGAGCTCAAAAAGCATGAAATCATGCTTAAAAGCACCCTTGGCAAGATATTGGATGAGAAACCAGCCACTGGTTTTGATTCAATTTTTGCTAGGCGTCTTAAAGCACAGCTTACCGAACGGGCGACCGCTTCTTCAGAGAGAGGATTTATTACTAACCTTACTACTATGCTCCGCCTCAACAAAATGGCGCTTATGGGTGGTGTGGCCGGCGTTTTGGCCCTTGCCCTCGTGATAACCAACATCCCTTTTCACCGTAACCCGTCCCTAGCGTTTGCTTATGAAATTACCCCAGTAGGCAAAATGGCTTTTGGCTCTCTTGCCGGAACTCAAAATGGCGCTCGAGAAGTTGCTGCTCCTACCGACACTGCGACTTCCCCTGCCCCGATGATGGCAAGCGGTATGGGCGGTGGTGGTGGTACTGCTGCAGCAGCCCCAACACTTGATAAGCGCGTCGCCAACTCCAGCATGATAGTTGCACCGGATATGTATCGACCAATCACGTACCGTTATGCCGGTGAAGAACTGCCAGCGCTTTCCAGCGACCAACTCGAAGTTTTCAAACGCCTCAAACTAAGTAGTGGAATACGTATTAACGATCTCGGTGGACTTTCCAACGACCTCGTCAATCTCGGCAGCTTTTCTAATGCTTCTGCTCGTAACATCGAAATTGTTGAGGATAAAGACAAAGGCTATATTATTAACTTTAGTCTTACCGAAGGAGTAGTTTCCATTTCCCAAAATTGGGAAAAATGGAATACCTGTCCTAATGGTATTTGTCCAGAGTTTCCACCCCTAACAGCGGCCGATGTACCGAGCGACGACAGCATCATTGCTGTGGCTAACAATTTCCTCGCGAGCCATGGTATTTCTACTGAAGGCTATGGCGCTCCAGAGGTTGAAGAACAACCTCGTTACTACCTTATGGACGCCCGCCCAGCCGCCGAGTCTGCTGCATACGTTCCTGACACCATGAACGTTGTTTATCCACTGACACTCAAAGGTCAGACCGTGTATGAAATGGGCAGTAGCGCTATCGGCATTCGCGTCTCAGTCAATATTCGTGAAAATCAAGTTATTGGCGCCTGGGATATTCGCAGTAATCAATACCAGAGCTCGCTCTACGATGTTGAAACCGATACTGCTCGCCTCATTCGCATCGCTGAACAAGGCGGCAACCTCTACGGATCTTCACCAAAGCCTGAGAACGCAGTTGAACTCGAACTCGGAACTCCGACCATCGCTCTGGCTCGTACCTGGCACAGCATTAACAACGGCCAATCTCAAGAAGAGCTCTACGTACCGGTCTATGTTTTCCCAGTAAAAGCTCCAACCGGAGAGGATGCAAAATATGCTACGTACTACCAACCAACGATCATGGTGCCACTTGCTAAAGAGCTCCTCGTTGATGCAGATAAACCACTTCCAACCCCTCAACCTTACCCAATAGATGCTATGATCAAAGGAATGCCCCAACCAGCAGTTTCCAACCCTCCAACACTCGACGCTGTTAAACGTTAAACTCAATAAAATAATCCCGGCACTACCGGGATTATTTTATTTAAAACCCAACCTCCAAAATCATCACATTGTCTGTGCGCAAGGAAGTTTTGGTTAAAATTATTCACTAAAAAAATCAAATTCACCCGGTGTGTTAATACCACGCAAACGACTCAAATCCTGTTTGCGTCCTTCAAAAAAATCAATGGAATGAAATACCGCGTCATAATCAAGCTCAGGCCCCAAGAGACACAGACCGTATTCAAAACCTTTAACTTTGGAACGAATTTCGTTCGCGAGTGTCGGGTGATCTTGTTCTTTATCAGCCAGTTCTCTGAGAGTGTCTAAATTTTTTTCAATTTTTTCCAGGAGTTCCGTAAATTCTTTTACACGCTGTACGTATTTATTTTTGTGCAGTCCCTGAACTTCTTGCGCAGCATATTTGTCCAGGTTTTGCTGCAAGTCAACCAAGCGAACGCTTAATTCTTGACGCTCCTCAGTTGTGAAATAATCCGCTGGCCGGCCCGAATGCAGGTCACGCAGCGTGCCGCCGTAGTGTTTAAAATCCAAATACTTTTTATGCAGCTCGGGCGAGAGACGGGGAAGCAAAAAATGTTCGCCCACAGCATTTTCGGCTGAAACTAAAAATTCTTTATACGCCTGGTTCCACGGCCAGAGTTCATACCCAAACTCGATCATCGTATCCTCCACTTCCTCAAGCGTCATGGTCTGATCGTTTTTAAGATGGTCCAGTGCGTGGGCCATTTTTTGCTTTTTTTCAACCGGAAAAAGTGGTGGAATATTTTTGTAAAGATGTTGAAAGAGTTCAACGGTTGATTGCATATTTTTTATTTTTGACTCAACTGGTACATTGCAATGCCAGCTGCAACACTTACATTTAAACTATTTTTCTTTCCCCGCATGGGAATTTCAACCGTGGCATCACAGTATTTAAGCAGACGTGCAGTAAGGCCAGTTTTCTCGTTACCAACAACCAATACGAGCGGAAATTGTGGTTTGTATGAATATATACTAACACTCTTTTTCGTTTGCTCCAAACCAACGATTGTATAGCCTTGGTTTTTGAGTTTTTTAAG
>CAZECR010000005.1:0-59909 GCA_964510495.1 uncultured Gammaproteobacteria bacterium | reverse complement strand
TGTATACGTTTTAGATGCTAATGAAGAAGAGAATCGCGAAGGAGTTATTTTGTAGGAAGTTTTGATAGTTGTGTGTATATAAAAAACAACGCCTTGTCAGCGCTGTTTTTAATTTTTTAACATCCGAGCTCACATTGGGTAACAAATTTTGTTGCGCAATGTGAGCGGCCCGGATGTGGTTTGTCTGAGCCACGCCGGTTGCTTGTTGCATCCGGGTCGCTCAGAGATCTGGCCTTGGCCTGATCAGTTGTACTTCAGGACGCGTCCCTTGAGGAGGCAAGTGCGGTTGTCGCCGCACTCCCGGGGGTTCTTCCCGTCGAAGGAGTATTGGAAGAACATCATCTGCTGGATCTGCTGGCCGGACACGAAGTTGTTCGTGTCGACCGTCTGAGTCACTTGCACGGTCGAGTTCGCGGGCAGCTTGAACGACAGGTTTGTGGCCATGGAGCCTGTGGGGTACAGGACGTAGAACATGTCGTGGCACTGCGACGTGTTCGTGGCGTGGAGGCTGGCCGGGCTCCAGTTCATGATGCGGTGCGCGTCATCGATGCCGCCCACGTAGAGGTCGGCGTTCGCCATGAGGCGGGTAGCCGACGTGTAGACGTGGGAGTACGGGTGTACCCACACGTCCTCTGCGCCGGCGGTGAAGTTCGCCACGATGACCTGCTGCCCGGCCTGGGGCACCACGAATCCGCCGGGACTCTTGACCAGGTCGAGGGAGCCCGTGATGACCCCGGGTACGCCAGTCGAGGCGCTTGACTCGGGATCCTTGAAGACGTCGTTGGGGTCCATGCAGAACCGGACCATCTCGGGGCCCGGGGGCTCATTGTCCCGGCATTCGATCTTGCCGCTGGCGAGGGCCCCGACAAGATGCTGGTTGGGACCGCACTCTGGCAGATTGGTGTCCTGCGATGTCCCGCAGGCGACGAGGCCGATGGTGGCCAGCCACGCGCACAGTGCGCGCTTTGCTGCGTTGGTCATACTACCTCCTTGGTAGCCGAGTAGGGCACCTTGCCCCACAAACGGTACTAAAAGAAATGGATATTTCTACTAGTACCGTTTGGCTAAAAAAACAGCATTTTTAGGTAACCAAAAAAGGCTACCATATTTTGATGGCTACGTCAAGGGAATCAAAGTATATTTTGGCTAGAATAAGGTAAAAATTTACTCTTTTTCTCATGAGCGCACATTTGCTTTATGTGGTCGCTGGAGTATACTAGGTACAAAATTTAGTTGTGCATGTAGTTTTTTGTATGACCAGAAAAAAGAAAATAACTATTGATTTTAACACTGAGTTTGGACGTGCCTTTGACCTGATGGAAAAAACCACTAGGAATGTTTTTATTACCGGGCGAGCCGGGACAGGCAAGTCGACCCTCCTCAGTCATTTTCGCGATACTACCAAAAAGAATGTCGTTGTATTGGCCCCTACCGGCGTGGCCGCGGTAAATATTGCCGGACAAACGATTCATTCGTTCTTTCATTTTAAACCAGATGTCACAGTACAAAAAGTGCGGAGAACCAAAGTTGCAGAAGCAGACGTGGTAACGTATCAACGGCTTGAAACAATTGTAATCGATGAAATTTCGATGGTGCGCGCTGATCTTTTGGACTGCATTGATGTATTTTTGCGCTTGCACGGGCCCCATTCCGGCAAGCCGTTTGGCGGCGTACAAATGATTTTTATTGGCGACTTGTTTCAACTGCCGCCCGTGACGACGGTCGATGATACAAAAATTTTTGCCGGGCATTATACCAGTCCGTATTTTTTCTCCGCTCATGTTTTTTTGCCCGGGCAGCAGGAACTATTTGGTGAAGCTACCGACTTTACGATGGAACGCATTGAGCTCACGAAAATGTATCGTCAAAAAGATGTTGATTTTATTGAACTTTTGAATAGTATTCGAAGCGCGACAGCCAGCCAAACTGCATTTGACAGACTTAACGCGCGACTTAACGCTGCTTTTGAGCCTGCACCGGAAGAAATGTACATGTATTTGACCACAACTAATGCGATGGCAGACGAAGTCAACGCGCGCAAACTGAGCCAGCTTGAAACCGATAATTATTTTTTTAAAGGGCAGATAGGCGGCAAGTTTGATGAAAAATATTTACCGACTGCACCCGATTTGAATATTAAAATTGGCGCTCAGGTAATGATGCTTAACAATGATCTTGGTGGGCGGTGGATCAATGGTACTGTGGGGCGCGTCGAAGGTGTAACCGATGGGGGAGACGGTGAGCCGCGGGCTATTGAGGTTCTCCTCGAAAATGGCGTTGTTGAACTGGTTACTCCGCACCGCTGGGATATATATAATTTTAGTTTCAATGCGGATTCCAAGCGCATTGAATCCGAATCGGTAGGAACTTTTACCCAGTACCCGCTCAAGCTCGCCTGGGCTGTGACGATCCATAAAAGTCAGGGTAAAACGTTTGAAAAGGTTATCATTGATATTGGTCGAGGCACGTTTTCGGCCGGACAATTATATGTTGCGCTCAGTCGGGCAACGACGCTCGAAGGGTTAGTGCTCAAGCGTCCACTTCAAAAACACCATATTTGGCTTGATCCAAAAGTAATTGAGTTTATGAATATCAAAACTATTCAACCAAAATAAGCTATGCAGGTATACTGGCAAAAATGTGCTAAATTATTTTTCGGCGGCCTGCTACTATTTGGGGCAGTCCTTATTTTGATAAATGTATTTATTATTCAAAGTACAAAAAAAGCAATCTACACAGATAGTAATAAAGTTCCTTCTGCCCAAGCAGTCCTTGTGCTTGGAGCCAAGGTGGAGTCAGATGGTAGACTGAGTGGAATCTTAGAGGATAGAGCAGTAACCGCGCTTGAACTCTACAAGGCAGGCAAAGTTACAAAAGTATTGGTAAGCGGAGACCACGGTACCAAGAATTATGACGAAGTAAACGCTTTAAAAAAATATTTATTAGCTAACGGTGTCGCGCCAGAAGACTTATTTCTTGATCACGCTGGATTTAGTACGTATGATAGTTTGTACCGAGCACGAGATATTTTTAAAGCAAACTCTCTTATTATAACAACACAAAATTTTCATTTGCCGCGAGCGCTCTATATTGGACGGGGTTTAGGAATCGACGTTGTCGGTTTTTCAGCGGATAGGCATGCGTATGCCGGTGCTGTCATTCGGGGTACATTTCGAGAGTCTCTGGCTCGTATAAAAGCCTTTTTATTCATCAATCTTCATTTTAAACCTAAGTTTTTGGGTCCAACTGTACCTTTGACGGGGGATAGCCAAGCTAGTTGGGATTAAGTATGCTAAGCGCATTGTTTGTATGAAAAATAAAATTATTATTTCAGCGCTCGTAGTGGTTGGTATTGTGGTCGCTCTCAATGTCTGGCATTCGGTTGGTCGTGCGCCTAAGCCAATAGGACAAGTCTGCACTCTGGAAGCAAAAATATGCCCGGACGGCTCGGCAGTGGGGCGGGCAGGCCCAGAGTGTGCTTTTGCTGCCTGTCCTAATGAAGCTGCGACACCAACGATTGGTCTAAGCCTTTTGGATAGCGGTACACTCAGCGGCGTTACGCTCCGACCGCTCGCCATACTCGAAGACAGCCGATGCCCGGTTGGTGTGGTGTGTATCTGGGCAGGGCGGGTCGTTGTTCAAGCCGAGGTTATGGTCGGAAAGGTTATGTCAAAGCTTGATCTGACTTTGGGTCAAGCAGTGTCTTTTGAAGGAGCAACGATTGAGCTCGTCAAGGTAACACCGGAAAAAATTCCGGATAGTGCAGCAGATACCTATTATTTTGAATTTACTGTAAAACGCTAAACTGTCGGCCAACACGAAAGTGTGCTATACTGTACGTAGAAATTTTATTTTAATGCATTTTGTATGTGTCATGACGCAAACATGTCAATGGACAAATCGGGTAGCTGTATGGGTTATTGCTGCCGCAAAAACACGGTGTGGAATGTCGTGCTTAAGCTCTTTTTAGGAGTTGCGCTTTTTATGCTTGTTTTCTGCATGGGTGCTGCTTCGGTCGTACGAATGACTCGTGGACGCATGGTGCATAATGAAGCTGGCGGCTATATGATGGGCGCGCCAGGACAGGGGATGATGTCAGGAAATATGGAAATGGGTTGGAGTGATGATCGTGGTATGACACGCACGATGACTCGAATGGATACGATTGAATGGAAGCGTTTGTTTGGATCGATTACCAAAATTGAAGGCAATAAAATTACTATTTTAAATAATGCGGCCGAGGAACAGATGGTGATGAGTATGCAGGATACCATTATCGGCCTTGCAGGCAATGAAGTTGGTCTTGGAGCACTCAAGGTCGGTCAAAATGTAGTAGTTGTGTACCAGGCGGGTAGCGAGGCAACTTTGCAGGCTAAGACAATTAGCGTTCAGTAAAATAAAAAACAGTATTAAAAAATACTCTGGTTCTAAACCAGAGTATTTTTTTAACCATACAATTGATTTGTTGAGGGGGCGGAAGTTGGCTTAGCTAATATGCTTTCAATTCGAGCTATCTCTTGTTCTACGACGGGTCCGTCATAATCTCCTGAGTGGGCAGTAACACCGCTGTAGACTGGAGCTTTTTGATCAAGATGGAGATTGAGAAGCCATTCCATTTTGTTTTCTTCTAAGTACAGGTGAAAACGTGGAAACAGTTCCCCATGGAAACGTTTAGCAAAACTCTTGATGGCATTATTTCGATCCCTTAGAACTGCGTAACCAGCACGCTGAATAAAATGTTCAGGATCGGGAAGTTCGGTTTTTACAATACGGAGTTGCATAGATAAATATAGTAGCATTTTTAGTCAAAATAGCAAGGATACTATTGACAAAAGGCTAAAAATATGCTATAAGGGTGCATCGTTTCAGTCAATAATGCTGAACGAAGGCACATTTCACTGCAGTCATCTCAGTCGATACAGAGGGGGTTACATACCTATGCCGAAGCATGATATTCGTTTTTTCCTGTCCCTTAACACCGAGGCACTGAAGGGGGCTTTGGTCGGTTCCAACACCTCCGGTTACAGCCTCACCATTGGCGCTGGATTTCAGGGTGGGTGCGGGGAATGGCGGGGCGACTCTTACAGTGTTCGCCAGCCGCCCCGGGATATCGTCATCTTTGACCACTCGGTGCTGGTGGGTCTCGGCAAGATCGACCTTATCACCCTCGGTCTGTGTCTCAGCATCCTGGACGCCCGAGAGGCTCGCCAGATCCCCGAGAGCGACACCGCCTTCATCGACACCCGTAACCCCCGCTACCTGCCCTTCTGGCGGTTGGTGGAGGACGCTGTCCAGAAACGTACAAGCAGCTTCGAGCACGCCACCCCGCTCGATGTTGATCGGGTGATGGGTTTCGTCGCTTGGTTCCGGTTGAATCTCGATGTTCTGGTTGATATGGAGACGGCGAAGACCGGCGTCGTTGAGATCACCGACCTCGTCCTGGCGGCGCAGGAGTACCTCAAGTCGCTCCTCGCTGGGAACGAGAACCTCCTCGCACTGGCCCGGAGCTGGAGGGTGGTAGAGATCGCTGCCTAGACAGTGTGTGACCAATCGGTCGGCGGCGCGATCCATCATCGCGTCGCCGACCAGACCTTTTCTTTAATTGACAGTAATTCTTGGCGATATTATACTAATGACCACGTAACCCAAGCCTCCTTGGTTCAGTGGTAGAACAGCGGTATCGTAAACCGCATGCGCCAGTTCGATTCTGGCAGGAGGCTCCAGCGAAGTAATTTGTAGTTAGTATTTTGTAATTTGGGTGGAAGTATATTTTTTTGCAATTTCTTTCCAAACTACTAATTACCCATTCTAATTACAAACAAACTTATTATCCACATTCCGCTTCAGGCGGGATTTTTTATTTTGGAGGGGTGTGCTATACTATGAAAACCTATGATTACCTTGCAAGGAGTTTCAAAATTTTATTCGACCGCTTCAGTCGGTTTGCGTGATGTTAACCTCTCGATTGAGCCAGGGGAATTTGTTTCAATTGTTGGTCAAAGTGGCGTTGGTAAGACAACGCTGGTTAAACTGCTTATTGCCGAAGAACAGCCTACCAAAGGTAAGGTAGAAATTGGTGGCTGGGATATTACACGTATTAGCCGTAATGATATTCCGTATCTTAGGCGCCAAATCGGTGTCATTTTTCAAGATTTTAAATTGTTACCTAAAAAGACTGTTTTTGAAAATGTTGCCTTTGCACTTGAGGTGGCCGGTACGCCGCCGCAGCGTATCAAACAAGTAGTCCCACAAGTGCTTGATATTGTTGGTCTGGCAGGTAAATATGATCGTTACCCTAATCAAATTTCGGGTGGGGAACAGCAGCGTGTTGTTATTGCTCGTTCTTTAGTGCACACGCCAAAGATTATCGTGGCCGATGAACCAACCGGAAACTTAGATTCGATTAATACTGAAGAAATCATCACTATTCTGAAAAAAATTAATGAGTTTGGTACAACGATTGTGCTTGTAACCCATAATCGTGAAGTTGTGAATCAATTACGTCGCCGTGTTATTACCTTGCATGACGGCAAGATCATTAATGATGATGCGGAAGGGAAATATATTTTGTAATCTATGACTTCATTCCTGCGCATTATAAAATTTGCTTTTCAAGACATTGCCCGTAATCTCGGGTTATCGTTCATGACTGTTTTTATTTTGGTGCTCATGCTTTTGTCGATCAATATTTTGTGGTCGGTACAGGTGGTAACCAAAGAAGCGGCCGGACTTATTAAAAACCAAGTAAACGTTAGCTTCTATTTAGTCTCAAACGCTACGGATAAAAATATTGCTGACATTAAAAGTTTTATCACGTCTTTTTCTGAAGTTACAAATGTAGAAGTATTATCCCGCCAAGATGTGCTTGCTTCTTTTCAGCAGCGTCACCAGATGAGCCAAGAAGTCCTGGATGCTCTTAAAGAGCTGGGGGGCAATCCATTTGGACCGACACTTGTAGTTACGGCCAAGCAGCCCGAGGATTATACCAAGATTATTGCCGCGCTTGATGTTCCAGAATACCGGCCGCTCATCGAATCAAAGAGTTTTGATGGTCATGAAGAAGCTATTACAACTATCCAAAATATCACTAATCGTGTAGAAAACGTGGGCCTTGGCCTGTCGTTCATTTTTGCCATTATTTCGTTCATGATCATCTTTAATACTATTCGTGTCGCTATCTATACCCAGCGCACGGAAATCAGCATTAAACGTCTTGTGGGGGCTAATAACTGGTTTATTCGTGGTCCGTACCTCATCGAATCGGCTATTTTTACAGTACTCAGCGTCCTTATTTCTGGCCTTATTATCTACAAGTCTTTTGGCTTCATTGACCCATACTTAAGCGTGGTGTTTCCGACTGGTTTTTCCTTGACAAATTACTACCATTCACATATCCTTACGTTGATTTTAGTCCAGGGTGGAGCGGTATTATTCTTGACCGTACTCTCGAGCGGCCTTGCTATGCAGAAGCATCTGAAGGTCTAGTTTGGAGGGTACAGCCACGCATTCCGCCTTCTTGGCGGAATTTTTATTCGGGGATCGTCTAAAGGTAGGACAGCAGCCTTTGAAGCTGTTTATCTAGGTTCGATTCCTAGTCCCCGAACACAGAGAAGCCAACTTAACTTAAGTTGGCTTTTTCTTGTGGACTTTTTGGGATTATTTGCTATTATGAGGATATATGAAAAAAGCTCTCTCTATTGCGATCGGTATAGCCATTTTATTATTTTGCCTTGGTACGATAGAACTATCAGGTTTGGTATTTAAGCGCAGCACGTTATTTGTTTCTTGCCAGCCGAGTGGGGTAGACTATGCCGGCCGAGACCCGTATTGTCTTCGCATAATTAAGAATCAACAAATTTTTACTCATAAGTATCTTATCCAGGTTGCGCCGCAAAATCAACCAGATTATGGTCATGTGCTCAGCTATCCCGATCCGTTTGTTATTGACGAACGAGAAATCACTGCAACAAAGGTTGTTTGGAATGACAGTGCGATTGAAGTTACGACGTACCTAGATACACAGCTTATAATTCCAAAGAAAAATTTTACGCAAGGAAGGTGATTTATTTTAATATAGATGTATGCCGGAAAAAGGGTTTTTTAACCAACGAGCTGAACGTCGTGATCAGCATGGTGAGCGGCTTGATTTTGGGCTCAAAAAAATGTCTCAAAAAGTTAATGAGGAATTTTTTTCCCAAATTGGAGCTAATCTTCTCTTGGAAGACGGGTCGCTTAATATGTATGCTTATCAGAAAAAAAAGAAAGACGGTCCTTTTCGTAAAACCAGAAAAGTTGATGATCCTACTGACACTGGCGAAGGAAGTATTGAAAATGACAAGGAATTTGTCCGGGGGCTTGATTTAGATCGTGCATACGAAGAAGTTGGTGTCAGCAATACCGTTGCGCTCGGCGTAACTTCGCCGGAGCGTTTTCTTGAACTCTATGAAAAAAAGCGTTTGGAAAAATCAGGCATAAAATTAGAAATGGTTTTAACACTTTTACTGCATAAAGTTTTAGGTAAAGATTTTTTGGTGGTGCGATCAAGTGCTTTTGACGATAATAAAAATGGTGTTGATCACCTAGTTATTGATCGCAGAACTGGTAATGTCGTTTGCACCTTTGATGAAGTTAATGATGAGGCCGACGGAGACCGAATGGCTAAAAAGAATAAAAAAATTCAGTCTACAGCGCAAAAAGGGGGGTCGAGTATTAAATACGGTCTGACGTTTACTGGCCCTGAAAATGATAAAAAAATAGAACGCGGTCAACTGGATAACGTACCTTTGTTTGCTTTAGCCCTTAGTAGCAGCGAGTTAGATGTGTTGCTTGGCGGAATGGATTTTGACCCCGAGTCACCGTGTGATACTATTGAGTTGCAGTTTTTTGCCAAACTTATGCAAGCACTTCAAGACCAACAGGCAGCAATTGCCGAGAGTCCAGTTCCGAAGGGTGTAAAAAATCGGTTAGAAGAATTTAAAGTATCTTTTGCGCGAATGCGGGAACTTGGTCAAATAAAATCCAAATAATGATATGGCTTTTAAAACAAAAAAAGTTTTTGAAGCAGATCGTTTTCAGGGGCATTATACATATGAACTGGTTGAACCAGTTGGTAAAAATTTTGACCCCGAGTTTAAACCAGAATTGACTCCGGCTGAGATGCTCGAGTTAGGTGTCTTTGGAGGAGCGTATTTTATCGGAGTCGATGGACTTGTTCCTGACGATCTTCCGTCAGGTTGGTTTAAAGGAGTGAAGCTTTCCGAAGATGGTAAAAAACATGCTAGCCTAAATTTTTTTAAAGTAAGCGCCAGCCAGCCCCTCAGTGTCTGGCAGGCTAAGGGCTGGATAGCGCTCTGTGACCCCCACGGCTGGTTTCAGTGGTATTGTCGGTATTATCTCGGCAGACGCATTCCGGGCGAAGACAGGCGGCAAATTGGACGCTGGAAAGCGATTACTCGGCATGTGGGTCAAATTAAAAAATATTGTACTAAAGGGGATTTGTCGTGCCGGCCCCGGCAGCGTCAAGCGCTGTTGCACTGGGCGTATGACAGTCGCAAGATGTAATAAAAAATAATCCTTATATGTAAGGATTATTTTTTATTTCCCGATTTGGCGACATATGAGTATGTCGCCAAATCGGGTGAGGAGGGGTGAATCAGGCCAAGCATGCTTCATAGCGCCGGATCGTCATGTTGGTGGCCACATGACGCGCCACATGAGCGCCAGCAGGCCTTCTGTCTACGACCCAGGCAAAGATGGCGCGAAGCCGTTCATCGATGGCGACCGCTGTCCAGCCGTGCCGCAGGTGATAGATGTAGCACAGGGCGATGCGCGGTGGTACCTCTTGCCCCTTGGCGAGGAGCGCCTGCCGCTCGCTCCGTTCTTTCGCCGTGAGTGAGGGAAAGAGTAGGTCGCGGTCAACGAGGTGGAGATAGCCGTCGACACTGAGGCGACTGTGCATCGCCACACTCCGCTGTCGCCGTACGGCGGGGTCCTTTGCTTCGGGTTCTTGCTCAAGCATGATGCTTCTCCTCAACTTCCTCCAGCGTAATTTGGAAGTAGTTATTGCGCGGTTGTTCGATGCCTACAGAGCTAGTTGGATTGGTAAGCTGCTCGGCGATCCAGGTGCGCAGCTTTTTAAGTTCGCCGGCCGAATATTGATAATGTTCAGGCTGCTTGCCGAAGCGCAGCAAGACAGTTGCCTGAAGGCGAAGTATTTTTTCGGTGCTCAGCCATGTGGCTAACTGTAGGATCGTGAGACAGAGCCTTAAGAAAAGCCCTGTTTCAACAGACAAATGTTGTCGGCGCATGGGCTCTCCTTCCTGTTTTTGCAATGAAAAGTGCTGAAGTAGGTGTATACCCTCTGCCACCCTTTGTCAATGTAGTTATTGACCGGCATTTTCACCCGCCACTCGTCCGGTTGCCCAAGCGGCTTGCAGGTTAAATCCGCCAGTAAACCCATCAATATTTAAAATCTCACCAGCAAAAAAGAGTCCGGGGCAGAGTTTTGATTCCATTGTTTTTGGGTTAACTTCACCGAGTTCAATTCCGCCGGCAGTAACAAACTCATCTCCAGCGCCGCGCACAACTGCATTTAATAAAACCTTTTTGAGCGTTGTGGCCGTTTTTTCTAGTTCCGATTTACTTATTTCGCCATTTGTTTTTTCACCAGGCAATTTGTATTCGTTGATAATAATTTCTGCAACTGATGATGGCACGAAAAAATGCAAAATATTTTTGAAAAGTTTTTTAGGATGTTCCAGTGTTTTATTTTTAAGTTGCCCTACGAGTTCATTGCTTGTGTTGTCTGGAACAAAATCTATGCTGATCGGAAGTGGATTGGTCGGGCCAAAATCTTCGAATGCCGTCAGTGACGATAAGGCAAAGACCGCTGGCCCGGTAATGCCGGTATGGGTAAATAAAAACGGACCGGTAAAAGATTCAGTTTTAGTGCGGCCTGCCGAAAGACGAGCTTGTTTAATGGAAACACCTGATACAGTTTTCGGCCATTTTTCTTTAGTTATGAATGAGTGCAGGCTTGGACCAAGTGTGGTAATGGTGTGGCTGAGTGATTCGGCCAGTGTGTAGCCATCACCCGTTGAACCAGTGTGGCGGTACGCCTGACCCCCGAGAGCGAGAATAACTTTTTGTACCTGGAGCGGGGGATTATTTTTACTCTGGATTATAAAACCTTTAGCCACTCTTTCTATTTTAGTTACAGCTTGATTAAGCAATACTTTGGTGTGAAATGTAGTAAAGAGTGTTTCAAACACCTTTACAATGTCGGTGCCGCGATTGGAAGCAGGGAAGACGCGGTTATCAGCTTCGCATTTGAGGGGGACGCCATGTTCTTCAAACCAGCCAATGACAGCTTCGGGAGGGAAGTTATTGAATGCCGAAATAAGAAATTTATTGCCGCGTGGATATTTAGTAAGGATTTCTTTGAGGTCAGTAAGGCCAGTCGTAACATTGCAGCGTCCACCGCCAGAGATAACCACTTTTTTGCCGAGTGAGTCATTTTTTTCAAATACAAAAACTTCTGCTTTGGGGTTGGTTTCATTGATTGTAGCGGCAGCCATGAGGCCGGCGGCACCTCCACCGATAACGGCGATTTTCATAGGATCCATGTTTATTGGCTTAGTCTACCTGAAAGATTGCTATTTGCATAGCTAGTTCCACCACCCTTTTGGCAGTAAAAAGGATAAAAATAAAAACAGCCAGTACAACCTGGCTGTTTAAAATTTAAGGAATTATCGCTGTGTCGTCGTCGTTGGTCTAATCTGAATACTTTGCGCCGTCATGCTCCCATCACTATTCGCGCTTCCTGTGACCGTAATTTCTTGTCCTGGAGTTACATCACTGACTGATCCAAGAGCAGATTTCATAACTTGCGTACTACTAGCAAAGAAAACAATTTTCGATCCGCCTTCACGTGTTTTAACCACTACACTTGTGGTGTCGTTCGAAATAACTTCTCCAGCAGTAATTCCACCAGCACCATTTGGTCCGCCAGTTCCTCGACCGGCAAAATTCCCGCCAGCGAAACCCATGCCTTGGCCCGTGCGTTGTCCAGTCGGGAACGCTCCACCGGCACGCAGTGCTGTAGTTTTGGTTTTACCATAGGCCAGACCACCATAGAACGATCCTGCGCCAACGATCAAAATTGCAATCACGATGAGAATTTTTTTGTTCATAGTTTTTTATTGTTACTAAATAAATATTTTAATTTTTATTCATACCTGAGTGCTACGATCGGGTTGAGTGCGCCTGCCCGGCGAGCGGGATAGTAGCCGAACACGATACCAATTGCAGCCGAAACACCAAAAGCGAGTATGATCGACGAGCCGGAAATTTTGGTTTGAATAATACCGAGATACGCTACGCCAAACGAAATAGCGCAGCCAAGGAGGATGCCGATAAAACCACCCAGGAAGGTCAGCATGATCGCTTCGATGAGAAATTGGAGATTGATATCATTACGTTTGGCGCCAATGGCTTTACGGAGCCCGATCTCTTTGGTGCGCTCAGTTACCGTTGTCAGCATCATATTCATAATACCGATACCGCCAACAACGAGTGAAATACCGGCTACAGCAGCCAGCAAAACGGTAAAGGTGCCGGTGACACTTGATGCAGTCGCTACAATATCTGCTTGATTAAGAGTGCTAAAATCAGCTGCAGTCGGATCGGAAATATGATGGCGATCGAGGAGTAGTGTGGTAATTTGTTCCTGAAGTGCAGTCATGCTATCTGAACTATTTGCTTGTACGCTAATTGTTGTTACATAGTTTGCTCCAGCTAAAAAGCGCTGCGCGCTTGAAAGTGGAATGAAAATCATGTCATCCTGACTGCCAAATCCACTTCCACCTTTTGCCTTTGTAAGACCAATAATTTTGAATTCAATTCCTTTAATACGAATAGTTTGGCCAATTGGATCGCTATCTTCACCGAATAAATCTGTTCTCACTGTTGGGCCAATGACGGCCACTTTAGATAATGCAGTATTATTTTCTGTGGTTATAAAATCACCCTGGTCAATTTCCATATTACGCACGCTAAGGTAGCTGGCAGTTGTGCCAACAATTGAGGTGTTGGTATTAGTACCCTTAGCAGTTACTTGGTAACGACTGGAAATTTCTGGAGCGACTGCTTTGGCATCACTAATTTCGTTGGTAATAGCTGTGGCATCGTCTTGGGTGAGGGTGCGAGCACTGCCGCGCCCAGCGCTCACCTGCACGCCAGCACCGCGCTGGGCCCCGGGGGTAACCATAATTAAATTTGAACCGATGGATTGAATACTGTCTTGAATCGATCCTTGCGCCCCCTGACCGATTGAAACCATGGCGATAACTGAACTGATGCCAATAATAATACCGAGCACTGTTAAGCCAGAGCGAGCCTTATTCGCTGATAGTGCACCATATGTTTCTTCAAAAATATCGGAAATATTCATACGGTTTTAATCAAACGACGTTTGTGGTTGGTGCTGTCACTCATCAAGAGGCCGTCCTTAATAAAAATAATTCGCTCGGCATGTTCGGCTACATCGTTTTCATGAGTAATCAAAATAATCGTTCTTTTTTGTTCGGTATTTAATCGTTGAAACGTCCCCAGTACAATTTCACCGGTGCGTGTATCAAGGTTGCCGGTTGGTTCGTCAGCCAAAATAAGACTTGGGTTATTTACAAGAGCGCGGGCAATAGCGACGCGCTGAATTTGTCCACCCGAAAGTTGGTTCGAGAGGTGTAAAAAATGACTCTCGTCGAGCCCCGCGGCGAGAAGTGCAGACTCAGCAATTGGTTTACGTTTCTCGCGTTCAATCCCGGCGTATATCAGCGGGAGCATAACGTTTCTAAGTACAGTGGTACGGGGGAGTAAATTAAAAGATTGAAACACAAAACCAATTTTATCTTTGCGTATATCAGCGAGCTCATCTTCGCTGAGAGTAGAGACATCTTTATGATCCAAAAAATAGCTGCCGCTACTTGGAGTGTCGAGCGCGCCTAAAATATGCATGAGTGTTGACTTGCCACTTCCTGATGGCCCCATGATGGCAACAAATTCGCCGTCATTAATCGTGAAGCTCACACCTTTGAGCGCTTGAAATTCAATGTCACCCGTTTGGTATGTTTTGGTAACGTTTTTAATTTCAATCATACTAGCGAGCTGGGAAAGCTGCCCCTCCAGTAAATCCAGCATTGCTACCAGTGGTTCGTCCGGTAGTTGCGCGCCCTGTAGCACCGGTTGCGCTAAAGAGACTTGGAGCAGTAGCATTGCCGGCAGCGGTAGTGGAAGGTTGAATCGTTCGTGTCACGATTTCTTGGCCTTCAGTAATGCCAGAGATGATTTCAACTGAGGTGTCGTTACTACTGCCAGTTTCGACTGCTTGTTGGTAGGGAGCGCTTCCGGCTGTTACTCCTTGTGTGCCAGGTACAGCTGTGTCAGGGTTATCAAGAATAAGGACATAACTTGTTCCGTTTGAATTTTTAACAGCACTCGCCGGTACCAAGAGAACATCTGGTTTAACTTCAGTAATGATTGATGCGCTTACGGTCATGCCGGGTTTAATGCGATCATCTTGCGTATCAAATACGATCGTGGCCGTATAGGTAACAACACCTTGGCTTACGGTGCCGAGCGTATCGATTGTGGCTACTTGTCCGGTGATGCCGAGGTCGGCAACTGCATCAAAAGTGAGGGTGACCTTTTGGCCAACTTTTACTTTGGCCGCATCGAGCTCGTTGAGCGCAATCTGAGCGATCCGCTGCTTTGTAATGAGGGTAGTAATTGTTGTGCCCGAAGAAATGCTATCACCCTTTTTAACGCTTACTTTTGCAACCACTCCGTCAAATGGCGCGCGCACTGTATAGTCTGCTAATTTTTGACGGGCATCGAGCAGGGTATTGTTGCGCTCTCGAACAGAAATTTCTTGTGATCTAATGTCGAGCGCCTCGGCACCGGCTCGAAGGTTCGCAAGAGACTGTTGTCGCTCGGCAAGTGTGGCTTTGGCAGCAGCTAGATCAAGCGGGGCATTCTGATCAAGGGCTTTGATGCTTTGAGCGGCGGTGATAATTGCTTGCTTATTGTCAGCGATAGATTTCTGTGTACTTAAAAGACTAGATAGGTCGCTACTGGTTTTGGTAGTGTAGCTATCAATATTTGTTTGATAGGTTTTCACTTTACTAAAGATACTTTGTTGATGGAGAGTGCGGTACTGACTCCAAAAGTCAAGAATACTTGTTTCATTTTTTACAGCGTCAGCGACATGTTTTGTGGCGCTGATAGTTTGGTTCAGCACAGCTTCAATCTGCGCCGGTTCAGAAGAGCGGGTAATATTTTTGTATGAAGCAGTGCTCGCGTCATAATCAGCTTTAGCGCTCAGATAATCACTTTTAGCTTTAATAATAAAAGCTTGAAGCGTATCACGATCCTCCGGATTTTGGGTCAAGATGCTATTGAGTAGAGCGCTGTCATTAAGTGTCCCGGGCCCGACGGAACTTTCACTGTCACCAATTTCTTGACTGTATAAAATAGTGTAGACACCACTAATGACATCGGGTAAATCAGTGTAGACGTTGGCAAGAGTGTTGTAAGCGTCGTCGTAACCCTTGGCTAAGGCATCGGTTGCGCTCTGCTGAGCTTGTTCGGCTTTTTGACGATCGGTACTTTGCGAAAGCATTAATTTTTGTATACTTGTTTCAGCGCTCGCTACAGAATTTTGGGCCTGAAGGAGCTCGTAGGCAGTAGGTGGTTCTTTTATTTTTTGGAGCTGCAGCTGTGCGGTCTCAAGATTAACCTGGGCATCTCGCACGGTCTTGTAGGCATCGCGCGCGTTGATGGTGCCAATAATAGTATTGGCCTTAACTTCCTGTCCTTCCTTAACGGTTATGGTCAGAAGATCACCCGAAGCCTTAGCTTTAATGTCTACTTGATCCGAGACCGTGATTTGTCCACTGCCGGAAATAGAATTAATAAGTGTACCTTTGGCAGCAGTGCCAAGAACATAGCGAACCGGCGTTGTGCTTCCTCGAACCCGGTCAACTCCAAAATAGGTGCTCGCGATAATAACGACAATAATAATTCCTGTCGTTACTTTCCGTTTTTTAACAAAGGCAGCAATTTTTTGGAACATAGGAGGGGCAACAGTGCGAAGCAAAGTAGGTTAAAAATAAATAATTGCAAATCGTACTACCATGCTCCAGCTGGTGAAAAGCTGAAGTATGGTCGGTATAACTTCCAAAATTATTTAGAGCATCATGCCGCGGTTCATCATGCGACGTCCTTTGGCTCCTTTTTGAGCAGCCATGTTTTGAATAGAAGTTAAGCGTTTGTCAGCTTGAGCCTGCGTAATAATTCCTTGGCTCACTAAGCCCTGAAGCATAGTTTTAGTTTTGGCAAGCTGCGCGTCTTTCATGCGTTGCTGCAACTGATCCTGGGTAATCCCTTTTTCTTGGGCTAATTCCTGCAGTGATTTGCCGTCTGCCCAAGCATTTTTGACTTCGTCCACCGTAATGCCGAGTAAATTGGCTTGTTCCTGGAACAAATTTTGTTGCTGCGTAGCGATTTGTTCGGTAGTTAGGTTGCTCATGGGGCCAAACATGCTATGAGCAGAAGCAGCACTTGCACCAAGAAGGCCAAGCCCTAAAACAGCAGGAAGAAAAGCATAAGCGGCTAATTTGTATTTCATAGGAAAAGATTTAAGAAACAAAAAATCAGGCTGTACAACACACCTTTTCCCTCAACTGTCTCGCGAGAGTTTGAGACTCTTCAGTTAAGGCTTGTAGGCGCATCACTAGTAAGTATTACTATTCAGCCTGATATTTTATTTCATTCTTGAACTTCCCGAATGCCGTATGCTTCAATAGCGTCAGCTGAGCGATTCCCAAACACGACAACGATATCCCCGAGATCAAAGTCAGCACCATAGGGAAGGCGAGTGCGCGGGGTAATGCGTACGTTGAGAGCTTCAGTTCGACGTGCTTTCATTTGAAACCCGTTTGGGAATATACGAATAATTTGACCATGATGAATGTTGTGCGAAGGTGGTTCGCCAAAGCGCTGGTATAAAATATTACCAACGGGGAATTGTCCTTTGTCAGCATAGTCGGCTAAGTCGCGGTGAAGCGGGGTGGCGGCGACAATGTAACCCCCGCCAATAACGAGGATAATAATACCAATAGTGGAGTAGAGGACTGGGCGGCGATATGCAAAAGCAGTTCGCCGGACTAAGAATTCTAGAAGAACAATAAAAATACCTGCCAAAAGTACGAGTATCCAAGGGAATGAAATAAGGAAGGCATACCAGCCGCGAGCGCCAAAATTAGGCACCGAGGAAATGCCGGTACGGTCAAGCATGAAAATAATAAAGCTGGTGAGATAAAAAAGTGTTAACAAAATGACTGTTCCGCCGATCGACAAGCAGACTGTTTGTAATACAAAATGCCAGCGCGGTGTCATTTTGACCTGGCCTTGTTTGATAGGTCCAAGAACTCGTTCTTCGAGTGATGGTTGTTTGGTATCAAGAGACATACGTAGTGTCAGATTGTTGAATCAATTTTTTTAAAGCTTGCTTGGCGCGTCCGAGGCGTACACCAACTGTCGATGTTGGCAAGTGTAATATTTCACCGATTTCTTTGTAGTCCAGCTCTTCTAAGTAGTAGAGGATTAACGGTTCACGATATTTAGGTGACAATTCTTTGAGATGCTTTTCTACAAGGTCTCTGTCTTCGCCACGAATAAATTCATCGTGCGTGCTCGGAAGTGGCTTGGTGGGGAGTTGCACTAAAATATCAAAATCAAAAAAGGACAACGGTTCGCGTCCCTTTTTTTTGATAACATTAATGAAGGTATTGTGGGCAACGCGATAGAGCCAGGTTGAAAATTTTCGAGACACAGTAAAGCTCTGAATATTTTTATATGCTTTGATGAAGACTTCCTGAACGGCGTCTTCAAGGTCTTCGTAGCTATACAAAAATCGCTGCCCGTAACGAAGAATCTTTTTTTCGTACCGGCTAAAGAGCACGGTAAACGCCTCTCGGTTGCCAGCCTGCAGCTGAGCAGCCAATTCCTCGTCACTTGGGGGGAGTATATCCATAAAACAAGGGGTTTGAACCTCTCCTCTATACCTACTAGTACACCAATATATCTTTTTTATTTCACCTTTATTTTTTTTCTACAACAATAGTGCATTTCGTAACGAGAGCGGCGAGGGCACCAACAGCTGCGAGTGCTGGAGCGAGGAGCGCGCCGACAGCGCCAAGGGTGAGGGGGACTTCCAAAAGCGTTACGCCAGTTTCATTTTTAATAATGATACGACGAGCATTGCCTTCTTTGATAAGCTCTTTTACTTTGGCAATAATTTCTTCGCCGTTTACTTTGAATTCTTCTTTTTTAGTTTCTTCAGTCATATAAGTAGTGGTTAAGGTTGAAAGAGGGTCTCTGGTTGTATTGTTACTGTGGTGACTCCAGCAAATTGGCGAGCCGTAACTTCAATTTGAGAGCGAAGAATGTTGGTGCGACAAGCTCCACCGCTCGTTGTATTGTTCGGATCGGTAAAGGTAGCAGTAAGTTTTTCGTTTTGGAGCGCGGCGGTAGTAAGGGCAAAACCTTCTAATGGAAATTCTGTGGTTAGGCCGGCGGCTTTTTCATGATCGGTAAGTTGGCCTTTTAGCAAAAGGCGAAGCGCGTCTTGAATAGGAGTGTTGGTACTCGGAATAATACGATCTACCGCTACTAAACTATTTTGACTGCAAACTATAGTACCCATTTCGTCAGTATCAAGTTTTTGATTATAGTAGAAAAGACGAATTGCTTTTTGAGTATTTTGATTTGGTATAAGCGTGATCGGCATGCTAAATTCGCGATCGTTTTCAGGAAGGCCAGATGGGTTATCGTTGTTAAACACCATGGTTGCTTCGGTGGTTGTTGCTACGATGAAATCAAAAGCTGCTTCAAAAGCAATGGGGTCACTGCTCATCCAACTGCTGAGCGGGTGGGCGACCGTGGTCGCAAGTAATTTGTTGTTTTGGTCTACAATTCTAATTGGGAAACTAGCTTCAAAAAACCATCCGCCAGGTGCATTGCCGCTAACTATAAAAGGAGCGGTTACTGTTTCGTTCGCACGTGGGGCAGTGATTTTCATTGCGCTGTTCGCTTGCTCTGGTGGGGGCGGTGTAGTGCTTGTAGTATCTGGAATCGAGACGGGTGTCAGAACCTGGGTTTGTTTAAGAGGGTGGTAGTATAGTAGTGCGCCTACAACAAGGGCTCCAGCAAAGAAACAAGCAAGAGCAAGTATAAAAGTTTTTTGATTGGGAGTAATCATAAACATGGTATTTAGAAATTAACCCTGAATTGAAACTCTGGCCGACCCACCTCCGTCACAGGTAATAAAGTAATCACCCGCAATTTTTACATTGACGAGTGCAAAGTCGTAGGCTTTAAGGGTATAGGTATTTTTACCAATACCAAAGATATGGGTTTTGTTATCGCGATTATCAAGCATGAAGTTGGTGCCTTTTTTAATACTGAGCGTTCCTGGGTTTCCTGCGCAGCCGACAAATTGAAAACGTTTTCCAATGTTGTCGTTGACAGCTGCGGTGTAACTTTGGGTCGGTACCGGAGCCTGTTTTGGTTTACCTTCTGGCGGAGTTAATTCAACGATACCGGGCATGACGATGGCTGAAATAGCAAGTTCATCACTGCCGCCGTAGGTTGTAGTTACTATATCGTACTCTTGAATAGTAGTTGTGGCGGTTGCCGGGTTGGCATCTTTAGGAATTATGCCTTGATCAGCTGGAGTAGGTGATAGGTTGCAGCCTGAAAGAACAAATACCGATAGGGTTGCGAGCGTTACTAAAGAAAGTGTTTTTTTCATAGCGTACTGTATAAAGATAAAGGCTAAATTTTTAAAGTGTCATTCCTGCGCGTGCCGGAAGGAGGAGGTAATTCTTTTTATTCATATCGCAAGGCTTCGATCGGGTCAAGCTTGGCCGCAGTCCGAGCTGGGAGTACGCCAAAACCAATGCCAATGGCTGCCGATACGCCAAAGCCAATGCCAATAGCGTAGGGCGGTACGATAAAGTTCCAAGCAAGACCACCGGCAGAAGCGGCGAGCGCAACGACCCAGCCAAGTAATGCGCCAAGTGCGATACCAAAAATACCGCCCAAAATAGTGACAAGCACAGATTCAATAAGAAATTCACTCAGAATATTGCTGTAGGTTGCGCCAAGTGCTTTTTTTAATCCAATTTCACTGGTGCGTTCGGTAACGACAACGTACATAATGTTCATAATGCCAACACCACCTACGATAAGGGATATTGCGGCAATGGCAATAAGGAGAAAAGTTATACCGTTAAAGATGGTGTTAAAACTTTCGAGTGCCTGTGCTTGCGTTTGCACAATAAAATCTTCTTTGTCAGGGTCGGTAATGTTATGGCTGTCACGGAGTGTGGCACGGATTTGGTCGCTGGTGGCATCTCCCTGTGCAAGGTCTTTGACTTGGACTACTCCCATGGAGATGTGGTCGATACCAAGCATTTTTTTCTGAGCGGTAACGAGCGGAATGTACAAACTATCGTCTGCAGGTCCACCAAAGCCACCTTGGGGATTATACACGCCAATGACTTGGAAATTAAGATTTCCGATGCGAACGAGCTTACCGGTGGGTGAATCTTGATTGAATAAATTATCAGCTAGTGTGCTGCCGAGAATGACGACTTGGGAGCCGCCCGTGTCTTCAGCAGCCGTATAAAATCGGCCTGAACGAAGTGTGTGCTGGTCAATGCTGAAACGTTCAGCGGAAGACCCGTAATAGAGAGCGTTTTTTTGTGTATCACGATAACTAACTACTGCCTGTCCTGTAATCATGCCGTAACTGCCAGCCACATTCGGTAGCGTATTTATAGTATTCAAGTCGCGTTGTTTAAGGGTGGTAATAACAATTCCGCTGAAACTGCCCGTACCATCATCGGACCCCGCTGCTCCGGCACGATTTTTAGTTGTAGGTGGCACACGTGTTTGGATAAAAAGGGTGTTACTTCCGAGTGCTCCTACTTGGGCATCAATGAGGCTGCGAAAACCGGCGCCTGCCGAAAGTACCATAATAACTGTGGCAATTCCAATTACAATACCAAGTGTCGTTAAAATGGTGCGTCCTTTGTTGGCACTCAGCGCGCTGATAGATTGTTTCAAAGCTGCAAACATACTTATTCGTAGCGCAAGGCATCAATTGGATTAAGTTTGGATGCTTTAAAAGCTGGGTAGAGTCCGAAAACAACGCCGGTAACAACGGAGACGCCGACTGCAAGGACGACAGAGGTGATCGAAACCACAAAATCCCAGTCATATCCGAGTTTGTGCATTAAGAGGGAAGCAAGATAGGAAATGCCGGTGCCAACAATGATCCCAATAATACCGCCGAGTGAAGTGAGCGTGCCTGCTTCAAGTAAGAATTGGTTGCGTACTGCCGCAGGCGTTGCTCCGATCGCTTTACGCAGTCCAATTTCGCGCGTACGTTCCGCGACTGTCGCAAGCATGATATTCAGGATGCCAATACCGCCGACGACAAGGGCGATTGCGGCCATGGCCACAAGGAACACGCGCAGTGCGTTAGTGATCTGGGTAAGCGCACCGACTGCATCGGCGATATTACGAACGGTAAAATCTACATCACTGTCGCTTTTAATGCGGTGTCGGGTGCGCAGGGTGCGATCGACATCTCGAATAGTCTGGTCAACATTTTGGCTGGCGTCAACCTTAATATTAATTGACTGCAGATAACGAATGCCCAAAATTTGCTGCTGTCCTAGTGCGAGCGGTAAAAAAATTTGATCGTCTTGGTCTTGAAAAAAAGAACTACCGCGCGAACTAACGACACCGATAACACGCAAAGGTATGCCGCCGCTCGTTGGTGAAACCGACCGTTTTACCTTAATGATTTGGCCGATGGGGTTAACGCCGCTGGTCGTGAAGAGCTCATCTGCAACCGTGGATCCAAGTACGACCACGTTTGCCCCGCCTGATTCTTCCTGCTCGTTAAAAAATTCTCCTTGACGCATCGTGAAGTTGGATACGTTGGCATATTCGTGATCGGTGCCGATAAAATTTGTATCAATCGTTTTATTTTCCCACGTCACACTGGCCGTTCCCTGAACGATCGCGTTAATAGCGCTGGCATGGGGGACAGCTCCAGGGTCGCGCAAGGCATCTACATCTTCATTGATAAGCGTTGTAACAACAATACCAAAGACTTGTGCGGGTGGGCCTTTTTCGTTGCTCTTGCCGGGTTGAACACTGAGGAGGTTGGAACCGAGCTTGGTAACCTGTCCGAGAACCAAACTCTGAGCACCGGCGCCGAGTGAAATAATGATAATAACACCGGCAACACCAATAACAATACCGAGGATTGTCAGTATTGACCTGCCTTTACGGGCCCTGAGGCCTCGAAAGACCAGTTTAATGGTAGAAAAGAAATTCATGGGAAAATTATTTGGTAAGTTCCTTTTCAGCGCTCGCAAATACGCGGTCAGTTACTTTTTCATCAGACAAAATTAAACCATCTTTTACGCGGATAATACGCCCGGCGTGTCGGGCTGTTTCTTGTTCGTGAGTAACGAGAATAATAGTACGGCCTTCGTCGTTCAGTTTTTGGAGAATACTCATGACGATATTCCCCGATTTGGAGTCTAGGTTTCCGGTTGGTTCGTCCGCAAAAATAACTGCAGGGTTACAGACCAATGCGCGGGCAATAGCGACACGTTGTTTTTCACCACCTGAGATTTGGTTCGTGAAATAATTAAGACGATGCCCGAGTCCTACTGCCTCAAGCGCAGCTTTTGCAAGCGCATCCTGATTTTTTTTCTTGCTATAAATAAGTGGAAGTTTAACGTTATCAAGTACGCTGGTGCGAGCAAGTAAGTTGAAGGATTGAAACACAAAGCCGATGCGTTCGTTGCGGAGCCCTGCTAAGTAATTATCGTCAAACCCTTCGGTGTTTTGGCCTTCAAATTCATACACGCCACCTGTTGGACGGTCAAGAAAGCTAAGAATGTGCATGAGCGTTGATTTACCGCTACCACTTGGCCCCATGATGGCTACAAATTCTCCTTGTTCAATTTTGAAGCTGACACCTTTAAGTACCGATGTCGAGACTCCATCATTTTCGTAGTCTTTTTTAATGTTTTGAACATCAATAAGACTCATACCTAGGGTTTAATGTAGGTAACGACTTCTTGTCCTTCCGTCACACCCGAAAGTATTTCTACCAAACCACCATCGGCTTCGAGGCCGGTTGTAACGTCGACGGAGTGGTAGGTTTTTTTAACAGTGTCGTCGATAACGCGTACTGAGCGTTTACCATTTTCACTAATGACTGCGCTGTTCGGGGCGGTGAGTACTTGTTTTTTCTCGTCGACCAAAATAGTCATGTTGGCGGTCATGCCGGGTTTGATTTCAGCAATTTTTGGAATACTGGCGGTTACTTTGTAGTTAACAACGCCAGACACCACGGTTGAAGCCGGATTAATAGTTTGAATAGTGCCAGTAGAGTGACGATCTGGTCCAAGGGCGTCAAAGGTAAAATCAACCGTTTGCCCAATTTTGAGTGAGGCGACGTTGGCTTCACTAACGTTTGCTTCAGCATGTAAATCACCAATATTTTGAAGTGTCATAACAGCCTGAAGTGCGCTGGCTTGTTCGCCAACTTTCACGGTGATTTGAGTAATGGTGCCGTTAGCTGGTGCGCGTAAGGTAAGGTTACCTAGAATAGCGCGAGCAGAAGCGACTTGTCCTTGAGCTGACAAAATTTGAGCACGGGCAACGGCAAGGTCTGCTGGGCGAGCGGCAGAGCGCTGAACATCCAGGCTTGCTTTAGCTTGTTCCAAGGCAACCTGAGCATTGTTTACTTGGGCCTGGGCAGCATTAGTAGCGCTTTGCTGCGATTCAACAGCACTCTGATAAGCGTTACTGTTTGTTAGGTAGGTAGCTGCTTTAGTGTTAGGAATGTCAACGGTCCAGTAGTCGTCAGGGTAGTAGGTTCCATTAGGAAATTGTAAAAAAAGACCGTTGCCCATGGAAACAGGAATGGCCGCATTAAGTGGAATGGCGCCGGTGCCACTACCAAGACCGGTAACGGTGTACTGCATATTACCAGCCATGTACAAACTTATTTTATACTGGCCTTGCTCACTGCCACCGTAGGTGCCACTAATTGTTGGGTTCACAGTTGATCTGTTGGTAGGACCCACCACTACGGCAGGAGTTGAGTTAAGGAGCGCATTGTATGCGTTTTTAACGAGAACCGTTTGCTGTTGTTTGGTGGTAGCAAGATTTTGATTAGCGTTATCAAGCGAAGTTTGAGCGGCGTCGACTGCCCTTTGGGCGACGGTAATCTGTTCGTTGCTGGCTCCTGCTAGAACCTTGTCATAATTAGCCTGGGCCTGCGCAAGACTCCCGAGAGCGCTTGTGAGACTCGCACTGGCACTGGCTTGGTCGAGAGTGGCTAAAATTTGGCCAGTCTTAACAGCAGCTCCTTCGTTTACGCGAATTTGGCGAATGACGCCGCTGCCCTGAAAGCTAAGACTGAGATCGGTTTTACTCACAACTTGGCCGGTCGTTAAAACAGTTTGTTCGATGTCTTGCTTTTTAACAGTATCAGTTTGAATGCTTGTATTTGGAGCATTCTTTTTGTTGATGTATCCAAGTACAATGAGACCGCCAATAACAATAAGTACAATTCCCCAGATAACACGTTTTTTAGTCAGAAACTTTTGGTTCATACAGAAGGTTAAGATTATTTAGATAGTTTATTTTTTGAACGACTGCTTTTTAATATTTTTTGAAAATAGGTTTTGAAATTTTCCTCCTGGCCACTTCCGGAGAGATGGTCCATGACCATGTTAAAAAAATCTCCGACATTATCTGCTTTGACAAAAGTCAGTATTTTACCAACTTTGTTGCCAATAGCGATGACTTGATCACCCGGCTTCAAGCCGAAGTCTTTACGCGCTTCTGCTGGAATAACGATTTGCCCACGCTCACCAACAATCGTTGTTCCATAGAGCCGGTCGCCTTTATGGATGCGATTGTAAGCTGCTGTCCTTTTTTTGCTGGACTCAGCCTTTTTTGTTAGAGTCATACGAACATACTGAAGAATATATGATATATCATATTTATCATACTTTGCTCATTTCGTCAACCAAAAAGGAAGCTGGCGAGGTGGTTTTTGCCGTTAGTTGGCGGGTCATTGCCGATTTTGACCCTTGTAACTTTTTGAAAAATATGGTGTATCTAGATAATAGCGGGGAACAACGTTGTCAGGTAGCGGAGGTTGTTCATGAGCTTTAATGCTGCGGAGCGGGTGGCTTCGGTTAGTGAAAGTCGGTCCCAGCGATTGATGGCGCTCAGGACGGGGCATCCTGTTCCGGAAGTGCGTCAGTACCTGTGCTTTTTGGAGTTAACGCTCGGTAATCAAGAGCTCGATGCTGTCGCCTTTGTCGATAACGCACTCAACTCCTTGGCGTATCTGATGCGTGCGCGCCCAAGAACACAGCCGCTTAGTGCGCTCAAGATTCTGTACCTCATCAGTGTGCATTTTAAGGAGATACTAGCCAAAGCGGTAGAGCCTTGGGAGTTCGCTGAGGCTGAGCGTTATTTCAACGCAAAACTGCAAGCAACCCTTTTGCTGCTTGCGGCGAGAGGTGTTGGTCAGGACGCGCTGGCACGACTCGTCTGAAGACGGACACGCAAACCCTGGGCACTGGTGCGACAAAGTCGTACCAGTGCCATTTCGTTTTAATAATTTTGAACCATAATTAGGTGTCTTGAAAGTTAAAAGTTTTTTTCTTTGGATCAAAAATCCATTCAGCTTGCCATGTCGCACCATAGTGCTGTTTAAGTTTTTGTAGCGCTTGCGCGACCTGTCCATTGATCGGCAATACCAGAGCACTCTCCTTTTTGGCGTCGGGTGCAACAGTATAGTAGGTAAGATCGAAAATGACTGTTATGGGGGGATTGTTTTTGCTTTTAGATTCTAGCAGTGCAACGCTGTGGTGATTCCCGCGGTAACCTTGTTCTCGTAGTGTTTCATACGTTCGAGCATCGATAAATGTTGTCGTAGGAGCTGTATCAAAAAAAGATTCTTCATCGCCATAACGCCTTGCAAGCCGGCGGGCAAATTCTTGAGTTGCTTCGTTGCATCGATTGGCATAATCTTCGGTCGCAAAGGTACTGAGTACAAAAGCGCATTGTGCAGCTGCTTCTGTGCCAAAAATTGGACTTAACAACTGTTCAACCTGTGCCAGGTCTTTTTCTGAAGATATATTTATTTCTAATTTTTTTTCAGCTATTTCGAATCTCCCTTCTTTTTGTTCGCCAGACATATGAAATGTAATTAGGGTTATTGTTTTTGCACAGTTATTTAATTCGAATAGCAACAGGTCGATCGTTATTAGAGATGAGCCCGCCCCAGTAGGGAAGAATCGTGTAGTAATAGGTGCGCGATCGAACTACCCGCCGATCTGTGAAGGTAAAAATGTTTTTGGAAACACGACCAATTTCGCTGCCGCGCTCGCGGCTTGATTCTGAGCGGTAAATGATATAGCCATCGTAATCAAACACTTCTTGGTTGAGATCCCAGGTAAGTATGCTTGTAAGGCCCGATTGGCGCACGCTTGATCCCGGAATACTCGGGAAGGTAGTAAGTGAAGTGGCAGCTCCAACTGAAACTGAAATTTTTCCGCAGACGGATGTAGTGCTTTGACAGACAATAATATCGCTCGATCCATTGGCCAGACCGTTTACACGCACGGAGCTGCCACTCACACTTGCAGAAACGATGCCAGAGTTACTATTCGAAGAAATATAGTAACTGCTGCCGGTTGGATTAGTAATGGCTACTTGCAAACTTTGTCCGCGGAAGAGGGGAATGCTAAAACTCAGCCCGTTTACTGAAGCAGTTGTTCCGCTGCTGAAAGTTGCAGAGATCGAGGTGCAATTAGATGTATTGCTTGCATCACAAACAATAATCGTGCTTGAACCGTAATCCGTGTTGCCGGTAATAGTAAGCGTCGCTCCGTTAATAGCGTTGGTGCTATTGTACGTATTGGCTGAGCCGTTTGATATAAAATAATTTCCTGATCCGCCGTAGATAGTAACTGTCCGGCTTTGGTAGCGTGGTACGGTGAGTGTATTTTGACTGACGCTGAGCGAACCGTAATTTGCGTTAGTTGTAACTGGTAGTGTGCCGCAATTATTTGGGTATCCAGAAGCGCAAATAGTAATAGTGGAAGAGCCGCTGTAATTGTTGCTATACAAGGTAAGCGTACTGCCGTTAATTGAAGTGCTGACAGCGTTTGAGTTTGAATTCGAACTTACGTAATAGCTATTTATGGGTCCTCCATAAATAGTAACTGCGGTAGATTGTCCATTTTGGAGGGCGACAGTATTTTGACTAAAAGTGATTTGGTTTTGACTGCTGCCACCTGTTCCGACAGTGACATTTACTGTGGTGCAGCCGGCATTGGCTCCGCAGAGAGTAAGCTGTGAAACGCCGTTCGTATTGGCAGTAAGATTTACTTGGGTGTTATTTGTCAAAGCGCCGAGTACCGAACTGTTGCTATTATAGGCAACGTAGACTTGTGTTGAAGCGGTAATGGTAAAATTCTGACCAATCGTTAATTGCAGATTTGTTTGGCTAAGTGACAGGCTGCTAGTGTACGAAGGCCAAGTAATAGTAGGAGATGACAGGCCGTTAATAATAGCGTACACCTGAGCTCCTCCAGAAATGCCGTAAGTGCCGCTACTAATAGTAGTATTTAGATTCCCATTTGAGTCAGTGGTGCCAAAATTGGTAACGGTTGTTGGTGTTGTAGCGCCGGGGCGATAGAATAATAATTGGGTGAAGCTATTGGGGTCACCCGTAACGCGTATTTGTACTTGGTCGCCACTACTGACAGCGGCCAATACGTAGGGTTGTATAGCCGCCAGGCTCGTATTGGCAAAGATAAGCAGTCCCGCCAAAATAAGAACGATACAAAGCTGTAGCTTTTTGAAACTGAGCATAGTAAAATAATTAAAAACTATATAAGGATAGTGTAGCAAGAAAAACTTATTTTGTGACCGACTGTCAAGTGTGTCCCGCTTTAATACTTTTAACAAAAAAACCAGGATTTACTATGTTCCTGGTTTTTGAGTATGGTGGAAGACTATTTTTTGGTGATACCGCTCGGCATAAGGACGATCGTTCCGCTCAACATTCCAACTTTACCGTCAAGCATGCTTATAATTGTATACGAGTCCCCGGTACTATTGTAGGCATAGGTTTTTCCACCAGGATCTTTAGGAATTGAACCGAAATAAGGATAGGGGCAATCGTCACTTGATCCCCAGCCATCTGTATTGAGACAGGATGTTTCATTCATACCAAGGGAGAGTTGTGTGCCTTCTGGGTATGTACCGGCTGCGCTAAAGTATGCAGCGAGAGCGATTTGAAGTTTTTTGAGAGTGGTGACGCGCTCAAGATCGTTGGTGCTTGCACCGCTATCAGTGATCGGGGTTACTTTCGGATTTTCGCCTGAAAAAATATCTGGTTGTTTGGTTTCGGTCGCAGTAGCTGGCTCACTGAGTGTATTGAGGGTGGCGGTAGTTGTAGTAATAGATTCAATTGCGCTCAGGGGAATTTTGGAAGGGGTGACTTTAATTTTAATTTGGCGACCATTTGGTGCAATAGTATTTTTGCCGGTGTATTTAATAGAGTAAAAATATGTTTTACCAGCCAATGCTTTCTTGTCGGTAAATGTCAAATCTGTTTTGGCGGGGTGGCCGATATCTGTGCCTAATTTTCCAGACTGTTCGGAGCGATATACGATGTAGCTTGCAAAGCTCACTCCTTTGGCTGGTTTACCCCATTTTAGAATAACCGCTGGTCCCAGTTGTTTTACTGTAAGTGCTGGTACGATGGGGAGCTTAATGGTGCGGACGACTACCGGTTTAGTAATTTTGGCAATAGTTCCGGTAGATGCTGCGAGGGTTAAACCGCTGAAGGTAAGGCACACGAAGGCTATGAAGCCATAGAATAAAAAGTTCCGAGCCTGTTTCGCGGTATTTTTTTTCATAGATAGTATTAATAATATAGCTAAAGTATAGCACTTTTTCTTAATTTTGAGCAGCCATATTCTTTGTTTCCGAAGAGTGTGCTAGTATGGATGCTATGCAAATACCCTATAGACGCCCCGGCAAATTTAGCCAAATGAAAAGCGATCCACTCATTACTCGAGAGAAATTTTTGGAGTTGGAGCGGAAACTTGATCGGCTTAAAAATGTTAGTCGCCCCGAAGCAGCGAGTGAAGTGAAGCGCCTGGCAGAGCTGGGTGATTTTTCAGAAAATGCGGAATACCAATTGGCGAAAGGAAGGCTTCGAGGAATTAATAGTCGAATACTCTCGATTGAAATTCAATTGAAACAAGCGATTGTCATTAATCACGAAGATAGCGGGCAGGTACAAGTGGGTAGTACCGTTACCATTAATGACGGAACGAGTGAAAAAATATATCAGATTTTGGGTTCGACTGAAACGAGGCCGCAGCAAGGAATTATTTCGCATAATTCGCCTGTAGGTAAGGCGCTGCTCGGGCATGAAGTAGGGGATAAGGTACGTGTTGCATTGGCCACGCGAGAAGTTGAATATACTATTACAAAAATTGTTTAGTCCACAATTAAAAAACAGGCCGTAGCCTGTTTTTTAATTCGGAGTTATTTTTTCTTTTTAGTCACTGCTTTTTTAGCAGCTGGTTTAGCCGGTGCATCCTCAACAACTTTTTCTTCCTTCTTAACTTTTTTCTTACCAATCGCTTCGGCTTTTTCGAGAACGAGTGGTTGGAGTTTAGGTTGGTTAGGGTTGAGGGCATTTAAAATTTTGTCGAGTTTGTCGTTGAGCTGTTCGAGCTGCTCTTTGAGGCTATCAATATTTTTGTTGGTATTGACGCCGCCTTTGTCAAAACAGTTGTTGCAAAAAACCGGTTTACCAGCGAGGGGTTTGAACGGTACTTCGCAATCGTTACCACATTTACCACAGGTAGCGTGGAACATTTTTTTGTCTTCAAAGCTTGGGCGCTGAAAGCTGTTGCCGCCAAAACGTGGGGCACTGGCTCCGGCATTTCCTTCGCGTTCAAAACAGTTGCTGCAAAAGACGGGGCGTCCGCCGGATGGGCGAAACGGGATTTTGCAATCCTTGCCACAGGTGCTGCAGGTAGCGTCGTAGAGTTCGCGTTTTTCGCCATTGCCTCCGCCGAAACCACGGTTGCCTCCACCAAATGAAGGGCGTCCGCCAAAGTCTCGTTTGCCAAAAGGCTTTCCTCCTCGGTCGCCACCAGATCCTCGGTTATCTCTAAAATTCTTCATAGGGTAAAATGCTAAATATAGCTAAATAATAAGGTTAATCAATGAAGACTACACTATTTTACGATAAATAGCAAGGGGTAGACCTTCGGATGAGTTTTTATTGCCCGATATAGTGGTGTAGCGTAAAAACAAGTTCAGCGTTTTGTTCGGTAGCGTTTTTCTGTGTTTCGCTTCCATAGAGCCATTCTAAGTAGGCTTTGTCAGTTTTGGCCACTTCTTGATATGTTTTTCCTTTATATTTTCCAAAACGAATTGTATTCAAGAGCGTCGGCTGCTGATTGAGTTCAAGAATTTTTTGGTAAATCTGCTCATCGCCCTCCAGGTTATATTTTTCCGCAACTTTTTTCTGTAGATAGCTAAAGAGTGCTTCAAGCACCAGAATATCGCCCAGGGCATCGTGGGCATTGGCTGCAACCCCCAGGTTCAAATAATAACGTAAATATTGCAAAGCATGCTGCTCAGCACCCTCAACTACATGTCGGGAAAGTCGTACGGTATCAATATGATTCGCGATGGTTATTCCTTCATTTTTGAGTATACCAATATCGAAAGCAGCATTGTGAGCAACAACAATTACATTTTCGAGTTCTCGGGTAAGTGTACTGTGGCACTCGCTACCTATAAAAACTGGTTTATTTTCAACCATTTCATGGGTAATATGGTGCACAGCCATGGCGCCATAGGAAATTTTTACCGGTGGCTTGAAATATTCGTTTACAATAGCGCCGGTGGTGGCATTTTTGTAAGCAAGCTGCACCAGGCGTGCGCCGGGGTCAGTGCCGGTAGTCTCGGTATCAAGGTAAAGAAAGTGCATACTAATTTGTGCTTTTTAAAAAGTGTATATTAAGCTGAAGTGTATCAAAGGTGTCCGTTCTTCTTCGCTAGGTGATGGGGATGCCCGTACGAATTATTTTTTATATTCAGCCAGAAAAACAAGCGTGGCTCGTTCAGAAATTTTTAGATGTGGGTTGCTAAATTTTTTAATTTTTGACCTTTTGGCACAATCTGGTAAATGATGTTCCAGGTACGCTGTAAGTATTCCGGGGTGAATATAGGACTTTTTGCAAATTGCCGGCGTGTTACCGAGTTCCGAGGCAACCTGTCGAATGGTGGCGGCAATATTTTGTTTAAGTTCGGTTTTAGTAGTAACCGCAGATTGAATTAAAAGTTGTTTGAGAGCGGAAACAGTAGCGTGCCACGTTCGGAAATCTTTGGCGGTAAAATCATTCTGGCAGATCTCTTTCAAATACTCATTTACATCGTTCGATTCAATACGATGGATTATTCCCTCGTGGTCGCGATATTCAAAAAGTTCATAGCCGGGTAATTCTTGACTGGTATGAATAATTTTAGCCAGCTCTTTGTCGTGAAATTCAACAGTGTGCTGAATGCCGCGTTTGCCGCGAAATGAAAACTGAATTGTATCACCATGAACTTTGGCATGACGATTGTGCAATGTGGTTAAACCATAGGATTTATTAGTCTTGGCATATTCTTCGTTGCCAATACGAATATGTGTTTTGTCGAGAATAGCAACAATTGCCGCCAGTAATTTTTGGCGCGGATATTCTTTTTGATGGAGGTGCTTGTACACTGTTTCTCTAATTGCCGGCAGAGCTTGGCCAAAAGCTAGCATATGTTCAAATTTATTAGCGTCCCTGACAACGCGCCAGTTAGGGTGGTATAGGTACTGTGTTCGTCCACGTTCATCTTTACCAATAGCTTGCAGATGACCGTTGGCAAACGGAGAAATATGCACGTCTTGGTAAGCCGGTGGAATTTTAATACGCTTAATTCGTTCGAGAATGGTTTTGTCAGTAATTTTTTTATTTTCAGCATCACGGTATCCAAAACCCTGTCCTGCTCGAACGCGCGTAATAGTAAGTTTTTCGGGGTACATGTAGCGCAGTCCGTTTTCTTCTGCAATACTTTTGCTGTCGAGTTCCGGTGTTTGGTGCATACAAGAAGTTGTTGATTGATAGATTTTGTATTTAGTTTAGCACGCTGCTTCCTACCTGGCTAGCAGATTGTAATAATAAAACAAGCTTCCGTCAGGAGCTTGTTTTGGTCTTTTGTTAAGCGCTGTCCGGTGTACTCGGTACGCTGTCCCCGTCGTACGACGGTTACTCCAATGCTTCAAGTGGATTGCGTTCTATTGTAAAACGGCGTACAATACATTTTTTAATATAATTGAAATATATGTTTGATTTTATCAAGTCATACTTCATCGCCTGGTTCCTCGGAGGAGGTTTCTTTTTGGCGCTGATTATTTATCTTATTTTTTTCCGCTAAAAATAGGTATCGTTAGGGGTGTAGTCGGACAGGCGTCTGACTACACTTTTTTATTTGCTACAATAAAGTACGTTATATAAAAAATAGTTGCCGAGTATTGACAAAAGAGCTAAAATCGTGTCTAGTAATCCTCAGGAGGATACCGCATGTGGCAACAAGTCATTAGTTTGGCTCTTGTCACGAGCCTGCTGTGTTGGTCTATACCGGCTCGAAGCGAGTTGGTAGGCGTACGTGAAACAAACTGGTTCAAGTTTCGCTATCAGTCGTATCGGGTGTCAACGGACTCGTGTAAAGATCTGTCCGATGTCGCGAATGAATTCAAGACCGGGGAGCTCAAAATTGTCTTTGCGGACAATCAACCGTTCGCCGATGGTCAGGTTCGAGGTCTCCATACCTATGTTCTTGTTCTGCCGGCATCTGAATTGCGTCACAATGGACAAGTTCGCTACCAGGGCGAGCTACGGATAAAATGGCTCGGTGTCCGCTGGTACAAGAAGTATGAAGCAACTCTTGTCGGCTCATGGTCGGAACAGGGGTTCGACTTCAGAGTGCGTTACCGCCCTAAAGAAAGCGGTGATTGCTGGAAGGAGCGCTATCTGCGCAGTCCGGCTGAGCCCCCACCAGTGTAGTATCGCCACAACGCTTCTACCTGAAGCGTGCCCTCTTTTTCTAAGTTATTTGGCAAAAGAGGATACTTCAGGTAGTGTGCGGTTTCGACCTAGATAAAAAACAACCCTAAAAGCGGGTTGTTTTTTTAATTACTCAACTCCATCGTATCAAGAGTTTCAATTGACAGAAAACCGAGCTAATGGTATAAAATACTCTCAAAATGAGATACCCCGAAAAGGGTATTTTTTATTTATCCTATGAGCAAAAAACGAAACACGAGCCTTAACAAAGTACTGGGCTCATTCTTGGTTGGAATGGGAGTTTTGGTTTTTCCGCTTTCTACGCGTGCGGCTGATAAAAGTCCGTATATTTCAGTTTGCGCGACCAGCACGGTTTTGAATCAACTCTCGTTTCCAGGGGATCAAGGTATTTTCTTGGCTTCGTTCAGTACCACAAGTTACTTAGGCGAGAATATTCCTGAAGCTCCTATTGTAGAAGACAATCGAGCAGCCAGTATCGATGACTATTTTTCTAAGCAAAAGATGCCGCTCGCGGGGTATGGGAAGGTATTTGTAACTGTTGCTGATACGTGCGGCATGGACTGGCGACTGCTGCCGGCCATTGCCATTCAAGAGTCTACGGGTGGTAAGCGTATGATTCGTAATAATCCGTTTGGTTGGGGGTCTGCTAAGATTGGTTTTTCTTCCTTAGAAGAAGCAATCACGGTGGTTGGAAACAACCTGTGCGGCAATAGTCCAGGCACCAAAAGTTACTATAAAAATAAAACTACTGCCCAGAAACTTTGGAGTTATAACGGCAGTGTTTCACCTTCGTATATCGGCCAAGTCATGCGGTTAATGGAGCGATTTGAGTAATTGTGTAGGTAGAGCGCGGCGCTCAACTAAAAGTATCCCTTTCGGGGGATACTTTTAGTTGTCGCCTAAGACAAGTTTATTCTTTGGTAAGGATATCAAAATGATAGACCTCCTCCTTCGTTCCAAGTGATTCGTACAGTCGTATTGCCGGGGTATCGCCATGATCGGCTTGAACATAGATCACATAGGCATCTCTTTTTTTAGCAATATTTTTGAGTTCACTGATGAGTTTGGTGGCTAAGCCTTTGCGACGATGGTTTTCTAAAACAGCCAGATCGTAGATATAGATCTCACGGCGGTCTTGTTCAAATTTTTCCAGTACATAGGCCGTTAAGCCTGCCACTACCCCTGTTGTATCCAGGGCTACCAAAGTAATAAAGTCTTTTTTAGCAAGTAATTTTTCTAGATATGTGTCACTAGGAACGGTATCTTGGTAGGTCGCGCGTTAATTAAAGGCCTGGCCGAAAACCCCCAGTAGTTCTTTGAGCAGGGGTACGTCTTTTGAAGTAAGGTGTTGCAGTCGATATTCCATACTATATGACAGGTAATTATTTTATTATACTGAGGAATGCTCGTGAGCTAATTTTGCTTTTAATTCTATTGAAGCGAGTGTATAACCGCCGTTCTTAGCATCTAAGAAGTGGATGTGGCGTGTATGACGGTCGGCTACAAAACACGTCAAAAAACTATGCGAAGTAATGTAATGACCGAAAAATATTTTTCCTTCGCTTTCAAGTATCCTGAGTGCCAGGAGCAGTTGTTCGAATTGAGTTTTTGTTCCACTAATAATTGTTTTGAGCGATCCATCAACCTTAAGCGTGTCAGAGGCTAAAATAAGAGAGTCCTTATAATTTTTCCCATCAAGTGAACGAATACTCCAGCGATATTTGAGGAGTTGTTTGCCGACCCATGCCTCAAGTATCTTTTTGGCAGTACGTAACCCTGTAAAATACTTATTTTTTAAGATAGTTTCGCGGTGAATTTTTTTAGCACTAGCGCTTAATTCTAGACCTTCATGCGAAAGGGGATGGCGACTAGCAAAGTCGCCACAGTAGTTATCAATCAGTGTGAGTACACAGGATAGTATCGCTCCGGCGCGGACATGATCTCGGGGCACAATGATAAGCGACATGATTTGAGGCTTGTCGTGCGGCGAGGGGATTTCCTGCCAGCGACATTCCAAACCTTCGAGGTTCGGTTCGGTTTTTTTAGTGGGCACTCCCGTAGCCGGAGTTTTTTTAACAATAGTTTCGGCACGCAGAAGGCCGTCACCCAAAAATACTGCTTGATGATAATGATCAGTTACCTTTATCTTGTTTATTCTGAGTTCCCTTCCTTCAGCATACACATTCATTGCCGGAACAAAACCAACACGCAGGTCAAGTTTAAAATGCTTTAGTGTCTTGGCTTTAAGACCTAAAATATGACGATAGATTTCGGGGGTTAAATAGGCTGGGGCACAGAGCGTTACACCGTCGCCGCCAAAAATAAAAGGTAAGTCTAGGTTATATTTCTTACCCACATTTAAGGCGGCAATAATCGAGCTGGCGGCAATAAGATTAATTTCTTGGTATTTGCCCATGTTAAACGCGGCGGTTGAATTGACAATATCGGTAACAATAATATCCCAGTTATCGGGTAGTATCTGGAATGAATCAATCTCAAGAAGTAAATCCTTGAGTGATAGGGTAGAAGCAGTAATATCCGAGTAAAATCGGCGGTTCAAATGATCTGCCATACAGTATAGGCTATTATAGGGTTACGAGTGACTATACTGTAGAACAAGAACCCTTACAAGGTTTTGTGCGAATAAAATAAAAACCTCCAGGAGCTGGAGGTTTTTAAGTGCGGCAGTTTTATTTTTTTATTGCGCTGTAGCTGCTACTGGTCTATCAGCATTTGAGATTGCTCCACCCCAGTAGTACACGACTGAGTAGTAATAGGTGGTAGCATTTGTCGTTCCGTTGTCGGTGTACGAGAGCTGTCCTTTACCAAGACGGGCAATTTCTGTTCCGCGTACTCCAGCTTCTTTTGAACGATAGACGATATATCCATCGTAATCAAACGTTGTTTGATTTTGGTTCCAAGCGAGGGTTACCCGATCCGTTCCTGTTTGTGCTGTTACATTGGGCACAAAAGGAAAAGTGTAGACGCTTGGGGCGTTTGAGCGAACGGTAACTGAGATGGTTCCGCAGGACGCAGCCGCGCTTTGGCAGAAACTAATGTCGGTGTGTCCTGGAGTTACGCCGGTAACTGTCAGCGTGCTGCCAGTAACTGTGGCTGAGGCAATGCTTGGATTCGTGTTCCCCGTTACGGTGAAGTTTTCAACTGTTCCACCCAGAATCGAAAAAGGAAATTTTTGTCCTTGGTAGAGTGGAATAGTGAGTACAAGTCCGGAATCAGGTGTTAGAGAAGAAGGGGTGGTTGGTGCTGTGGTGGTGTACAGGGTTGTGCAGATCGTTGGCGTGGTTTGGGTGCAGATAACTATATTTGCTGCGCCGACCTGATTGCCTTGTAATGTAAGTGTCGAGCCGTTGAAGCTTGTACCCGCTGATCCTGGGTTTGAATTGGTCGTAACAGTGTATCCGCCGATCCCACCTGAAACGGTAATAGTTTTAGACTGACCAGTTCCAAGGGTTAGATTGTTTTCACTGAGTGAAAGTGACGCAGAAGCTGCTGCGGCATTAGTAATTCCAAGTGTGGCGCAATTAGTTGCGTCAGTTGCCGAACAAATCGTCAGCGTGCTGAGACCTGCGTCAGCTTTTCCTTCTAGATTAAGAATGTTGCCGTTAATTGTGCTGGTGAATAATGAAGTATTACTCGTAGTAGGTGTAGAGAGTACATAGCCACCTGTTCCTCCGAAGATGGTTATCTGAGTATTTTCTCCATTACGCAGTGTGAGCGTGTTTTGACTCAGCGAAATGGTGCTGCTTGCGGTACCAGCAGCTCCTTGTTCTACGGTAACCGGCAAATTGACGCAGCCAACTGTGTTTTGGCAGATAGTCAGTTGTGTTGTTCCGATTGCAACGCCGTATACCAATAGTTGATTTTGAGTAGCGGTGGCAGTAACTACGGAATTATTGAGAGTACCGTTAATACTGATTGGGCCTGATGCGGTAACAATAAAGCTTTGGCCTGGCACCAATTGTAAACGAGTAGGTGATAGGGTAAGTCCACTGTTGCCATAGTCTGGCCAGAGTACCACAGGGGACTGCATATCGCTTGTAATCGCTGCTGCACTGGCGCCTCGAGGTATGCCATAGAGTCCGCTACTGATGGTAGTCACGAAATTTCCACTAGCATCAGTTGAGCCAAGATTGGAAATAATTGTCGGCGAAACACTTCCCGATTTAAAAAAGGAAATCTGAACCGGGCTGTTGGGATCGGCAATTACTTTTGCTTCAACGAAGTCTCCGCTTAAAAATGTGAGCGCGAGTGTTGGGCGAGTCGCTGCTCTGGCATTTGTTTGTATTCCAAAGGCTCCGCAGATAAGTGCTACAGCAAAGACCGTAAATCCAAAATATTTTTTCATAGGCTGGTTTGTTAAGAGTAAAAAGCGACCTTTGATCTATCCTATAGATAAAGTTGGCTATATGTAAAGTTTTTGTCAACCCTCATGAGTAATTGTCAGGTAGGTAATTTTTAAGCGGAAGAGGTGATTTTTAGGGGAGGTCTTACTATGCAAAGTTATATAACAATAATAATATATTGACAAACGATAAATATTAAGGCATGCTATGTATATTACTATTAAATAAGTTGATATATGAAAAAAGGTTCAACTCTGTTTTTAAAGGCGGTTGTACTCCTCCTTGGAGCTGGGGTGCTAGCGATATGTGTTTTTGGGTTACCGAGCATTATTGATTCAATAGATTGGGGCGGGTATGACCCGATCTTATTAGGTTTGTATGTTCCCGCGCTACCCTTTTTCTTTGCACTGTTTCAAGCCTTCAAACTTTTAGGATTTATTGATAAGAACGAAGCCTTTTCAGAACTTTCGGTTAAGGCTTTAAAGAATATAAAATATTGTGCTTGTACTATTAGTGGGTTATTTACAGCCGGTATGCCGTATATTGTTTATGTGGCAGATAAAGATGATGCTCCGGGTGTCGTCGCGATCGGACTTGTTATCATTGGTGCTGCGCTAGTAATTGCGGTTTTCGCAGCGGTACTTCAAAGCTTGTTGCAAAATGCAATAACCATTCAATCAGAAAATGAGTTAACAGTTTAAAATAGATACTATGGCTATTATAACTACTATTGATGTGATGCTTGCAAAAAGAAAAATGAGTGTTACAGAACTTACAGAGAAAGTTGGTATAACTATGGCCAATCTCTCTATTCTAAAAAATGGAAAAGCACGAGCTATTCGTTTTTCAACTCTAGAGGCAATTTGTAAAGCTTTGGAGTGTCAGCCGGGAGATATTTTGGAATATAAGAAATAATAAAAGTAGTACAACAGATAGTTACATAAAAAAATAATGCCTCAATGTATAGGCATTATTTTTTATTTTCTCTACCTGCATAAGTATGTAAACAGAGAAAATCGGCGGGCGGTGGTAAGCCGCCCCTTCGCTGCGCTAAAGCGCGGCGGTATGGTGACACGTGCTGTTACGGCACGGTCTTGGTGAAGCTCTTGCTCTCGATCTTGGCCGTGCCGCCCGGGGGGACAGTGACCGTGAACCCGCCGTTCGTCAGCCCGTTCGCATGGACCTCTTTCCTGCCACCGCTGGGGGTCCGGGCAAGGTCCGGGCCACCGATAACCCCGGTGTCGCTCGTGCCGGTGACCACGATCCGCATCTCCTGGCGGGGCATCCTGGGCACCTGGACCACCGTGCCAAGCAGGCCCTTCGGCTTGTCGTCGGCCGAGGCGGTGGTGCTGTAGGTGAGCAGGGCTCCGAGCGCGAGGACTCCACAAATGAACTTTTGCATTATCACTTCCTCCTGTGGGGGCAAACGCTGCTTCTGCGCAGGTTCCCACGCTCTACCAGCACAGTTGTGTAGGCAGAGCGTGAAAATCTCGCAAAGCGTAAAAGTGTACGTCAAGATATCTCAAAAAGTTACTTTTGTCAATCTTATGTAAATACTTTTTATAATTTTTAACTAATTTTTTAAAAAGAAGAAGCTCACCTCGAATGAACGAGGTGAGCTAATGGCCAGTCGGCCACAGGAAGGAAAGAGCTAGTAGCTGGTACCGCCCTGATCGTTGTCAGAGATCGAGGCTGTGGTGGGCGAATCGTCTGTGTACGACGAGGGCTCCTGGAGCTGGGACGTCGGCTCAGGATCGCGCTGGAACTCGACTTCGGCCGGCGCTGCGGAGATTGCCGGAGTATCGGGGAAGGGGTTCACGATGAGCGGCATGAGGTCGTCGGGCCGGGTGGGCCGTCCGAGATCATAGCTCGCCTCTGCGCCAGAGCCGCCGTAGTCAGCGACACCCTCTGGGGCCTGCTCGGGCACGAGGAGGGGTTGGCCGTTGACGGGCTGTTGCAGCTCTTCCGCGACCGCGAGGGCCAGCAGCGGATCGACCAGGTCATCGGTGTAGCGGCCATCGTGACGGTGGTGATCGTGGAAGACTGGACCACCGCTGCTCGTGCGGCGTGGGCTCGAGCTGCGGGGCGTTGCTGCGGTGCGCGGCTTCGCGGGCTGCTGCTTGGGCAGAGCCGGAGGGGAGGGTTGGCGCGGCGCGGCCGGCTGGATCGGCGGAATCGGGGGCAAAGAAGGGTAGTTGCCGACGAGCGGCAGCCCGGGCACGGTGTAGCGGCGCTGCTTCGAAGAGTCCTGGATGGGCGGTGCGATCGGAGGGTCAGGATAGGTGGTCTCGAACTGGGCCTTTCGCTGGCGCCGGGCTCTTCTCAGAAGAAGTACCGCGCTGATGATGCCGACGGGGATCAGGAGCAAGAGCCACAGCGTGTTGTCAAAGGAAGTCAGGCTGTCGAGGCGCTCCTTGGCGAGGAAGTGTTGGCGCTCGGTGTCGCGCTCGGCAGTGACACCCGGATCAATCACCCGGGTGAAGCCTTGGAGCAGATCGACGGTCGCAGCGTAGAGGTTCGGCAGCTTCGGCTCGAAGCGTTCGTCGAGAAGGCGCCGCGCCATGTTGTCGGTCATGAACCAGGTGAGGTTGCCTGTTGTGGTGAGGTAGGTGTCGATCTTTCGGCCGCTGGGCGGCAGGTAGAGGATGAGGAGGGCACCGTAGCCGGTCTCCTTGTTCGCGACCTTCCAGTCGCTGCCGATGCGCGTTCCGTACTCCATGGTGCTGAGGCCGTTCGTGCTCTGCGTCGTGATGACGCGGACCTGGACCCGGGCACTCCGTTCGTAGTTGCCGAGGCTCGCGAGGAGCTCGCTCTCTTCGGCATCGCTGAAGATGTTGGCGAAGTCTGCGACGTAGGAGTGAGGGTCAGCTGGGAGAGCTTCGAAGGCGTTGGCCGGTCCTGCCATCAGCAGGAGGGCGCATAAGGGAAGCAAACGAAGGTTCATGGTCAAGCTCCTTTGTCTTCGGTTTTGGTTAGCTGTGCAGCGCTGGTCGTGAACTGCGAGTAGTTATGAGCTTTTGGCTCGGACTGGATCGTTGGTTTCATGAAGAGGCGCAGGTAGTGACGCGTCATCTGGCGCATGGAGAAGGTCCCGAGTACATGAGCACGTCCAGTCTGACCGATCTGGCGTGCCATGTTACGGTCAGTCAGGAGGCGAAGGATCGCGTCAGCGAGTTCGACAGGATCCGTGCCAGCGATGAGGAGGCCGGTCTTTCCGTCGATGATTTGCTCGCGTGTGCCACCGTCGTCATTTCCAACAGAGGGGAGTCCGACAGCCAGTGCTTCGAGCAGGGCATTGGGGCAGCCCTGGTTTTTCCCGAGCACGACGTAGGCATCGAACTCGGCGAGGCGGTTGACCGCTTCGAAGTTGGTGCCGTGAAAGAAGACGCTTGTGTTGAGGTCGTTCTTTGAGTCTTTCATGACCTCGGCAGCGTACCCTTCGTGGAAGTTTTCAGCTCCTCCGAAGAAGTGCACCTCCGCAGTGGGCAGCGCCTGTCTGACGATTTTCATGGCCGCCAGAATCTCGAGGGTGAATTTGGTAGGGGCGATGCGGCCGCTCACAACGACTTGAGGGACAGTTTTGATACGGTAGTCTGTCTTGGTTTTACGTGGGTATTCGACGCCGTTTCGGATGACAGTAGTTTTCTGTCGGCAGAGTACCGGACGAGGGCCGTCGAATTTCAGGACCAGCTCGTTGAGTCGCCGGTAGTAGTCGTCCTGGCTGTAACAGATCAGGTTTTCGAATTCCCTGATTTGGGTCATTTCTTCGAACGAGTAGTCGCCGGGGCTAACGTCGATAAAGCGTACTTTGGTGAAAGCGAGCGCTTTGACGACGAGTAGTTTGACCCGGGCGTCGACGTTCCAAAAGCAGACCGTGCCGATGTTCTGACTTGCGACTTCATCGACAATGGCTTCGGCGTGATTGAAGGGATTCCATATTTCGTTGGTCCGATAGACGCCGATGCCCTGTGTGGTGAGATCGCGGTAGAAGTAGGTTGAGGTAGATTTGCTGAGGGTGAAGATCTGGAAGGGGAGGGTTCCGGCCAGGCTTTTGGTAAGGTTGACGAGCGATCGCTGGGCACCGCCGGAGTTAAGGTTCGCAGTCACGAACAGAGTCTTTTCCGTTGGCCGCACGTCGCGAGCGAGCGAGGCGAGTGTCCAGAGGCGGTGTGAGGGGAAACGAGACCAGCTCGGTGTTGCATGTTGGCGGTTGAGGCTGGCGTCGAGGGCGTTTGCCCACGACTCGTCGCTGTCGTCGAGCGAGAGGAGGGTTAATCCTTCGCTCGCGATCTCGCCCTGCCCACCGACTTTGCTTGCGACTACGGGCAGACCTTGTTGGAGGACTTCGAGGGTGGCGATGCTGAGACCTTCGTAGTGGCTGGTGTTGAGCATAGCGTCAAATGCCGGCAGGCAGCGGATTGCGTCCGGAACGAATCCGGGCATGGCGACGCGGTGACGTACGCCGAGGCGTTCGATCTCTGCGATCGTGGCCATCCAGGGCTCGCGCCCTTTGTTGGCCACCGGACCGCCCACAATGACGAGATAGGCGTCTCGCTTCTTGAGGAGTATGCTCAGGATCTGGATCGCCCGAACGTAGTTCTTTTGGTTTTTTACAGCTCCGATCATGCCGATGACGGCTGCGCTCTCAGGTATTCTCCAGGCAGCGCGGAAGCGCTGACGGTTTTCGGCGGGGAGGGTGCGTTCGCGCGGGATGTGCCGGATGGTCGTGATGTGACCTTTCCAGCCCTTCGCGCGCAGTTCGTTTGCACAGGCACTTGATACGGCGATGACCTGGCGAGCTCCTTCGAGGCAAGAGACGTCTTCGGGCCACCCCGCACTGGCGTTGTGCAAGACCGGCACGATTTCGACGCCTTGGTCCATAAGCGCGTCTCGTTCCTTCTTGTTCAAAAGATGGCAGACGCATACGGGGTTGGAGCTCTCAGCAATGACTTTGCCGATCGCTCGGAGCTTACTCAGGGTGTCGACGCCGTGGAATCGGGTGATCTTTATTCCAGGCGGAACCGGCCATTCTTCTTCGCGGTCTCTCAGAACAATCAGGTGGACCTTCCATGTGGCACTGACACGCATCGCCCAATCAAGGACGATATTTTCAGCGCCGCCGAGGGCAAGGCTCGAAATAGCCACCACCAGTTCTTGTGAACGGCGGTGGGTCAGGGGTGCTTGGTCAACATTCTCCGCGGTGAGCAAGAAGCTCATGTGTGTACCTTTCGGTTAAATTGTCAAAGATTTCCTCTTTTTGCTAAGGCAGCTTTTTGGCTTTCCAAAGAGCAAAAAGAACCAGACAGTAAACCATAAATTTGAGAAAAAGTCAAGATCATGGAGGGTAGTAATACTTTGGCTAAAAAGCGGAGTTTTAGTTTATTTCAGGTTCTATTTTTTATGAGTAAATCGTTATAATTAAGCAATACCATAAAAATGGCTAATTTAAGCCATTTTTATGGTATTTCAGTGCAAAAAGGGTAGAAGTACAAGGAATTAACCCCCTAAAATATTTGCCGTAGGTTTTTGGAATATCATTCCTTTAATCGGATATTCCTGATAGTACTCACTATTCTCTTTACCTGGTGGAATAAAAACTACATCCTTAAGTTCAAAGTTTGTTGCTAAATTTTTTCTCCATTCTAAATACTCTTTTTTGTGCTTAGTGTGAAAGCTGCTATCACTCTCGAGAGCTATATATCCTCCTGGTCGTAAGGCAGAAAGTATGTGTCTAAAAATTACTTCACGTTTTGCTCGTGGGAAATGATAGAGCATGTTGTTAACTGTGACAACGTCATAACTTCCCGGTGGAGCTGCTGCAAGTAGATCAACTCTTTCAAATGAAAGATGTTTTTTGATAGACGGTGAAACTTCAAGAACTGCGTAGCGCTCAATTGGCGGGTCTTCATCTTTGAATAAGGGCATACCTTCTCGTTCTTCTGTTCCAACTTGTACGAGCTTGCCTGATGCTATATCTTCTTTTCGGATGCCAGAAAATGAAGTTCCAAAAGTAAAATGTAAACTATCCACATAACGTCCTGCCTCGGCTTTTTTGATACCATCCGAACTCACATCGATTCCTGTTATCTTATATTTCTGAATACCTTCATCCTGAAGATAAAAAGCCAGGCTGTAAGGCTCTTCGCCGGTTGAACATCCTGCGGAAAGAATCTGTACTTTTTCGTTAGCACCATGTTTTGCAGCGATTAGTTCAGGAACAAACTTTTTTGCGATATATCTGAGGTTGCTTTCTCTGAAGAATTTAGTTTGTTCATTAATAGTATATTCGGGTAATTTTTCCATTACTTCAGGAAGTGTGGCGGTGGGAAATAAATTGCGAACACCTAAAAAATATTCGCGAGAAATATCGTATTTTTCTCGGGCTTCAGCTATGTATTCTTCTAACAAAGCCTGGTCATCCTCAACCTCATACTCAAAAGTTTTATAATCTCGTTCATCATTGTGATCTACGTATCTTTTTGGCGAAGAAATTTGAGGTTCAGCCTGCCTAATCTCGGGGTCTTTGCTTTTAACATCCTCTCGATTTCTAAATTTTTCAATAAATTTTTTTACTGGTATAAAATCTGTTTTTCCGTCCTTATTCTTAAGTTTAACGAAGTGCGGAAAAAAACTATTATCAGGTCCGTCGTAAAAATATTCTCTGCCTGAGAAAGTTATTTTTTGGCCCTTTTTAAATTTGTTTGCTAATATTTTTTTATTTTCCTCAAAATAATGATTTTCTGCGGCCTTGTCGTGGGTTTCTTGATCCATAGGAATAAGCTTATATAAGGTCTGTAATGTATTTGTTGCAAGTCGGGGCCAAGCGGGCATCGTAAGGGAACTCTGTGCCTAAGGCGGAAGACTGCAACGATAGTCCTTCTTCTTTTCTAAAAGTACTTAAGCAATTTCACTTCGCGCTTTTTCTTCCCAGACGCCCTTTTCATAACGATACATGTGTAATTTGGGATGAATTCCTCGAGCCACAGTATCGGCGTACATATTTATACGCTGGCGCCGTTCTTTTTCGTGGCCAGCGTAAAATTTTACCGCCGAACCGTGTGCCGCGCCATAAAAAGCTTCAATAGGCGACGTGCCTTCTCGTAGAGACGCAACCTGATACAAACCTTCAGCTATGATAGTGTCTCGATAATCGTGCATGTCAAAGGTTGTAACGCCTGCTCCACGTGCTGTACGTCCATGGTGATCCATATCATTACCGTGGCGCACACTTAATGAGCTCCCGGCCAGTATGCCTCCCACACCAGCAACAGTAGTTTTTAAAAATGAGCGTCGAGATGGCGGCATTGTCTCTGTAGTATTTTTCTTTTTTAAAAATGGCACAATAATTCCTTTGGCTTCAGCGATTTTAGCTAGTATGGTTAAGGAGGCTATTCCAATAGTCCCATATTTTGCTCCAACGATGAGATCTTCAACGCCGAGTAACCACGTTCCCTCTTCTTTAAATACAGGATCAACTGTTGCAACAGGCTTTTGTTGTGCTGCCGCTTGTTCTTCTAAGGCTTTAAAAAAAAGTAGTAGTTTATTATTTGCAAGATCTTCTTGAAATTCCTGGAGAGTAATTTTTATACCCCAAGTATTAAGCTGTTTACAGTAGTCTTTTTGAATAGTTTCAGTAAACAAGCCTTCGGCGGTGGGAGCGGCTTCTAGTACCACTATAGATGCCTTTTCAATAGCTTGTTTAAAGTATTCTGGGTTTTTATTAAACACGTCGATATGATGTTGCACACGGTGAAATTCAACAGGGCAATCATGTACCATGAATTGTTCCGCTGGATATATTTCTTTAAGATCGGGGTGGACGGAGTGCTGCTCAGGTGAATGGCGAGACATAGGACGTATAAATCTTAATTGTAGAGTAGTCTAGCGCTGTTTTTGTTTTTAAAGTTCGAAGGAAGAACGCTTTCTTCGAGTTTATCAAAATCGTAAGTCGATGGGAAATGTTTTTCAAAAACTTTCATCGCCGGTGTGCCGGCATACTCCTTACGAAGGGACGAATAATGCATGGCGAGAATTGTTTCTTCAGGCTCACCGACGCAATCAAGTGGCTTGAACCCTTCGGTACCAAGCATGCGCCTGTACAAGGGGAGGAGTCGTCTTCGGGCATAGAGATTGGTACCGAAGATGGCGATCATTTCTTTTTTTGGGAGAAAAGCCGAGAAACAAGCAAAGAGAAAGGCACATTTGGCGCAATTTTTGCACCAGTAAGATCGGCGCGCCAAGAGCTGTATGAAGCGTGGTTGCCAAAAATAGATGTTACAGCTCGTAAAGTCTTTGAAATACTGCGGATAACGCACGAAACGCCGCACAATCTCAAGCTCACTGTATTCTCGCAAGAGCGATTGCGTTGAAATGTCCGGTGTTATAAACGATTGTATGTAATCGTTAACAAGCTTTTCCGCCTCAGATGATTTGCACCATTGATGATTCACCTCCAAACCAAGGTAGGTGAGATTACCAAAATCAGCGCTGCGTTCGTTGGAAAAAACTATTGAGTTATACCCGAGAAGTTCCGCAAGTAAGACTGCGATAAATGTGTACGTGGAGACCGACGGGTACGCTCCAGACACGATCATCCACGGATCAATGCGACGGTTAACAGTGACGGTCTTGGCGCCGACCAGATTTGCAACACGCTTGTGAGCTGGGGTAGGGGAAAAAGCAAAAAAATCAAACAGAGTACCTGATTCCTTTAACATTTCGGCAGAGAGAATTGAATCTTTGCCCGCACCGTTCAAAAGAAGTGCGCGTGAGGGACGCTTAAACTTGGTTGGCGTGGGTGCAACTGCAGCATCGTCGTAGGGAAACCTAATGAGATTGCGGAAATCTAACTTTGTGCTGAAGAAAAATTCTCCAAGTCCATGTAAATAGAGTGTGTCCCAGAATTTAGCTTGGGCACGGGTGAGCGCAAACCCTTCGATATGCATGTTGCTCGTCGGAAAGGCGAGCCAGTAATTTATGCCAAGCATGAGAAGCAGTGCTTGTAGTGTTGGTTCCAGAACTGCCTTTGGTATCTTGTCCCACAACGCTGGCGCAACGTCCTTAAAAAAGAGACGGTCAGTAAAGGTCTTACGTATGCCAAATCTAAATTCAACGTGATAGGTAAAAGTGACAATGGAACGTTTTTTATCTACCGTATATGTTCCAAACGTAAACGACGACACGCCTAGTATTTTTGTAAGACTCCCCATAACTGATTTTGAAATAAACTTTGAGTATTCTATTGCACGCGTGTTCAAACTTCAGTTTTGCGAGCCAGTAATTCAATTATTGGTTTTGATTCATATGAGTTCGGCTCACGTGAAACTAATTTTAGTACGGTAAAACCTGCCTGGGCAAGTAATTGTCTTAGTTCGTCTTCAGAAAAATAGGCATAGTACTTCTGTGCGTCGGCATATCGCGCGTCTGTAATCATACCTTCGCCTTCGCCGCGGTAGACTCCAATAAACAAAATACCCGACGCGGTAAGTATTCGGTGAATGGTTTCTAGGATTTTAGGAATATCGTTCTTTGGGACGTGCAAAAGAATTGCAGATGCCCAAACACCACTAAAAGTCTGATCAGTAAATTTCATTTCTCGAATATCTTGAACAGAAAAATCTGCTTCTGGCACGGATTTCCTTGCTTTTTCTATCATTGTTGTTGAGTAGTCGATGCCGGTAGTTTGAAATCCTTTTTTGACAAAAGTTGTGGCATCGCGTCCGTAGGCGCAGCCGATATCAAGTATATGACCCTTCGATGGTAACAGCTCGCAAAATGAATTGATCCATTCAATGTTCTGGAGTGAGCGTGTTTTCTGCTCAAACTCGTCAGCGTGCATGTTGTAGAAAGATTGTGTTTGATCCATAATTTTCCAGGCTAAATATAGTAAAACTATTCTTGTTTGCGAGGCAGGCCTGGCAGCAAGATTGTATAGGGAATCATATCATCAGTCTTGCGAGCCAAGGGAAGAGTTGACAGAGCGCCAGTTTCGTTTCGAAAAGCGCGACTGATACTTCGTAGGACACGCGGTGCATACCAGCGAACAAAACTAAGGTGGGCATATTCACGCTCAGATTTTTTTGTTGTAACCGAAGGGTGTGCGGCACGGACGCGTTCGAGCACATCATCCAAAGTATGCTCTCCATCTCGTACCTGTCCCATTTGCTCTGCAACCAAAAACATTCTAGCTAACAAGTCATCTTTGTTGGGGCGGTTGGCAAATTTATGAGCAAGCGTCAGCAGAAATGGTCCCATATCAATATGACGGTTGAGCGGGGTAAACGAGAAAGAATGTGCTTTACCTTCAACTACAAATTTCATAAGCCGTTGCATGCCCCATTCATTTACGAGTGAGCCTCCTTCAATCGGTATTGTTGCGCTATTATACATTCCCTTGTCCGGCGTCGGTATATGTATTTCACCACTCACACAGGCCGCCCGAGCAGCGTCACTAAAAATCAAACCATGAGTATCTAAAAATACTTGATTCAGGTCTACATCGCGTCCTGCCGCTAGCTCTGCATAATTAAGCTCTTGCGACGCAGGCTCTATCCCTTCAGCTGTTAGCCCTAGGCGAATAGCTTCTTCGCGAACTTGGGGGTCTTCAATAGCGCCAACCACATCAAAGTCATTTAGTGGGAGTTCCGCTTCAATAAGATCTGCAGGTGCATTACTGGCTATTTTTAAAAGCAATCTACAAACACCGCCTTTATGCGCCAGAGCATCTCTGGTTGGAACTGGAAATTCGTACCGTGCTCCAGTAGTGCTGGTAATCGTAACTATCCGTTCCGCACCTTTTGTTTCTAACCGCACTCGTCCGGCGCTTCGTTCTAGAATTTCACTCCAGTTCATTCGATGCATTGGAAGCGGCTCACTTTCGTTGAATTCGATCAAACTACGTATATCAACTAACAAACGCTCTGCTCCTAAGGCGATACGCTCTTCTTCGTTTTCTATGCCGACATCTGTTGCTACTCGGCAATCTCTTATAAGCCCGAGTACATCCGGGCCATATTTTTTAAAAAAATCAAAAAGGGGAGTGCCTGTGCCTACATTTCTGGTCGTTCTTTTAAGGTATGTCGTTGTTTTTACTAACCAACTGTCTGGATTTTCCGTTTGAATAATTTCTTGAATACCAGAAAGTATCGTATCAAATTCTCGCGCTGATTCGGACACCATCTCTTTTTCTCCGGAATGTAAGTGGGCGATGGGTATTAATCTGTCGGCCATACGGGTAGTCTCATATGTTTTATATTCTGTTTTTTGCGGTAATTACAAATAATTCTTAGGCGGATTCCTGTAATCCCCATGATTCTATCATTTGATTTGTTATACGTCGATACATACAAAAAAACGGCTTATGTAAGCTGTGTTTTGCTCGCTCTGGTTGGTGGAAGAAGTTAGAACCTGTTTAACCTTGCCTAATTCTGAGCAAAAGAATAATGACGACGTGGCTTGCACGTTAATAACGTATAGTACAATTTATAAAAATATATTGACATTTTTTAAAAAAACGATTACAATGTCTGCTGTTTTTAATCTACTTATATGAAAAAAATGGTAATGCGTCTGCTTGGCGCTTTTGGTGCGCTCGCTGTGACAGCCGGGCTGAGCCGGTTTTCTCCTCAGGCTTTTACTTTCTTTGAACATAGCGCGGAGCACGAGCTGCTGTTTATTTTTTTCCAAGTAGCGGTTTTATTTATTTTAAGTTTTATTGTCTTTTACATCTCTAGTGTTACAAAACTACCCTCATTTGTGGTCGCTATTTTTTTCGGCATTGCCGGACATGGTATATTAAAACCGATTATTGAAAACGAAGCAATTTTAAATTCACTCGTCGGTTTTGGCGCAACACTTATCTTGTTTGGCGGCGGCCTTGAAACACCTTTTACGAATTTCAAAAAATTAATCGGCAAAATCTTAGCTCTATCGTTTGTTGGGCTTCTTTTTACAGCTATTACTTTTTCGGGCACTGTTGTGGTGCTCAGCAATTTCTTTGGAGCTTCGGTATCAATTATGGTTGCCGTTCTTCTTGGAGCTGTCCTCTCGTCCACCGACCCGGCAGCCATTATTCCGGTTTTAAAGCGGCTTCGTTTCTACAACCGTTCAACCAAAGATATTGTAGTATCTGAAAGCGCGGTCACCGATGTTACAGGTACGCTCCTAACCGTTGCTTTCCTTGGAGTTATTGCGACAGGAAAGAACTTTACTTCACTGAGCGGGTGGTACGCTAGTATTGCAACTCCGGAAAGCGGCTTTATCCTACTGAAGCAAGTTGTTTTTGGGGTTATTTTTGGAGCAATTGGGTATGTTTTTTTGGAAATATTACAGCGTTTCAAAAAAACCCATACAAGAGAATTTGAAGCAGATTCTGCTTTTTTTCTTTTTATTCCAGTCGTAATTTTTACAATCGCGCTGGCTTTTGGTGGTAGTGGCTATTTGGCAGCATTTATTGCAGGGCTCCTCTTTAATTTAACTGAGCACTTGCATGAGACTGAACGGTTTTTCAATCATATTATTGACGGCTTCTTCAAGCCAACTATCTTTATTTTGCTTGGCGCGTTAGTAGACCCTGCGCAGCTCATTGAGTTCGCCGGCATTGGTATACTTGCCGCTATAATTTTTATGGTAATAATTCGTCCGGCCGGAGTATTTTTATCGCTTTTCCCCTCGCTTATATTTGGTAAGGAAAAAATGACCGTGCGCGATGTATTATTTATTTCCTGTGTACGTGAAACCGGAGCGATTCCAGCGGTACTGATGATTACGATAGCCAGTGCGGGAATTGGTAATATCAGAGGGCTGGCACCGATTGGTATGTGGGTTATTCTGTTAACCCTTATAATTGAGCCTGTATTGACTCCGTGGATTGCTAAAAAGTTAAAAGTCGCTGAAGAAATAGGCGATGTAGAGAAAACGGATATGGGCCTGAGCCCTATTGTGGTTTTAGGTACACGTGGCCGGTCTTTTATCAGCCGACTCCCGATGGTTGCGGAATGGTCAAAGCGCCACGGGATTGAACGGCTTATGGTGATGCTTTGTCTCGAAGATAAGTATAGTTCTGAACTTTCCGAAACTATAAACCAAGAAGCTCAAGTAGAATTTGCTAAAATTAATCGCGATTTGAAAGATGGAGGAAAGGGTGAAATAGATTTTGTTTTTACGGCTCGAACTGGTTTTTTGCAAGAAAATATTAATGAATTAGCGGCGAGTGATACAAACGTTACGGCAATTTTTGTTGGTCGCAAAATGCTTGATTTTCGTCTGAATGAAATTAAGAAGTTGCATGTGCCGCTCTATTTTATGGAATAATTTTTCATACTACAAAAACCCTCCGCGAGAAAAGCGGAGGGTTTTTGTTTGTACCCCTCCCCAAGGTCTGCCTTTACACCGAAACGACTTCGATACAAAGGCAGGTGACCTTGGGGTGAGAATTTGAGAAGGCCGACCCGTTATCTGTCAATTAAGCAGAATGAGTGTGGTAAGAGCCGCTAGATATCCACCCAGCACCGGCAGCGTAAAGCGCCGGAGGTACCACCCGAAGGTGATGCGGGCTTTTCCCATCAGGACGACCCCGGCAGCCGAGCCGATGATGAGAAGGCTCCCGCCGGTGCCGACGCAGAGCGCCAGCATATGCCAGAATAGGCTGTCCGCAGGGATGTTCTGGTACATCTGGATCGACGCTGCCGTCAGCGGGACATTATCGAGGATAGCCGAGAGAATTCCTAGGAGCGCGACGACGACGTTTGGTGAACAATAACGGGTGAGGATCGCGGCGCCCTGCTGCAGGATGTCGACACTCTGAAGAGCTCCGACAGCGAGCAGGATACCGATAAAGAAAAGTAGGCTGGGGACCTCGACTGACTCGAGAGCTTTGGCCAGCGTGTTCTTCTGATCGACACGGCTATCATCGCCACTACCTACCTCCTCGGACTGCGAGATGGTGATCCACGCCTTTCCTTTGTACATGATTTCTTCGAGCGTCCATAGGATGCCGAGTGCACCGAGTATGCACAGGTATGGCGGGAGGTGCAGCGTCGCCTTCAGGATAGGAACGCTCAAGAGACCGACAACCCCCACCGTCAGAATGAGGAGAGCTCCCTTTCTCTCCTGCGACTTCGTTTCGGTTTTCTTTTCAACCTTCCCGTCAATACCCCGCATTACCCAAACGAGGGGGACAAGCAGGCTGATGAGGCTGGGGATGAAGAGGTGTTTGATGAGCGAGACGGTGGTGATTTTGCCGGCAATCCACAGCATGGTGGTGGTGACATCGCCGGTTGGGAACCAGGCGCCACCGCTATTTGCGGCTATGACTATGATTCCACCGAAGGTCATCCGATCAGCCGTATCATCGATCAACTTGCAGGTTACGGCGTACATGACGATTGAGGTAGTCAGGTTATCGAGTAGCGCGGACATGCCGAACGTGATGGTTGCGACAACAAACAGAAGTTTCCGTTTGCTTTTCGACGTGATTTTGCGTGCGATTACGTCGAATCCGCCGCAGAGAGAGATCATTTCGACGATCGCCATCGCCCCGAGAAGGAAAAGAATGATCTGAGCGATCTCCCCGGTAAGATTGTGGAGATGCTTTTCAACTACCTCATGGCTGAATGGTCCAAACAGGGCGATCAGCGCGAACAGTCCGAAACCGAGCAGGAGAGCTGTTGCCCCCTTGTCAATTTTTGTGTAGTGCTCGGTGGCGATGAGCATGTATCCCAACAGGAACAGGATGAGCAGTGCGGCTCCGAAAAGCATGTTTCCTCCTTCGTGGTTAACTGGTCGGGTGAAAATTTCTGCGGACAAGATTATAATCTATAGGTGGGTACATTGCAATCTTGTCCGCAGTTTATTACCTTCTTAAAATTGTAAAAGAACTTTTTATTTATCCTGATTTCATTCAAAATGAAATCAGGATAAAATAGCATATTTTTTAAAAAAGTCAAGTTATTATAGTTTGTGCTCAGAATGTTTAATCTTGAGCTAAAAGAAAAATCCGACTGAAGGGGATCGGTCGGATTTACAAAATAAAATCGCTCCGTTTGGTAAATAAAGTTAGAAATTATCTTAGCACACTTCCAAAAGTTACTGCGTTGCTTTTAACCCATATCGTACTGCCGCTTCGAGTGTGTTTATGTTTATATCTTGCAGTGTTTTAAACTTAATACAGTATCCGCTCACACTCGCTTTACCGATTTTTTTACCATACGTCTCGGTTAAGTATTTCTTGTCTTTAATCCCAAGGATGTAGACAGAGATTCCGCTTGAGTTTGCGCTCAAACCAATTTGATAAAACTCTCTGCTTGTTCCGTTGGCGTAGTGTATGGTGTAGGATCCGTAGCCTATATTAGGATTAGAAACAGTTTTACCTGTGCCGTCCTTTCCATCCAAGAACCATAATTTGCATTTCGGCATTACTTTCCGGATGCTGCGATGCAGTGCTTCCATATCGCCGCGTTTTGATTCAGGCTGGCTAGTAATATATTTTTTAATCTGTTCTGAAACGGTATTTTTAAGCTTTACTTGATCTGCTCCCATAGAGTGATTTTCAAAATTATTTTTGGTTGCTATAGTTTGGATCAAATTCAACGATCCATTCAATTCCGTATTTGTCCCTAAAACAACCAAAATACGAACCTGTAGCAGAGCTCTCACCGGGCGCTTCTATCGCACCTCCCTCAGAAAGACCGTTAAATAACTTCTCAGCCTCTTCTTTGCTTTCTGCGCTTATTGAGATTTTACTTCTGTTCTCATGTTCGTTCGTTTTCCCCATGATTTCTGGAACATCATTACCGATGAGCGCGTTACTTGTGCCAATAGGCAAAGCAATATGCATGATTTTATTTTCTTCTTTTTCTGATACTGCGAATCCCGGTCCCGCAAGGTCTTTAAAGCGAATAATTTTTGCAAATTCTCCGCCAAAAACTGACTTATAGAAATTAAATGCTTCTTCGGCATTTCCGTTGAAGTTAATATGTGGATTGATAACGGCCATAATTTTATGTCTTAAATTTATATGAAGAAAACTGTACCATATATTGGGTATTTTGCCTATGGAAATAAAAAATAATGGCCCAGTCAGCAGTGAAAGCGTGTTGAGGATAATCAGGTGGGGGAATGGTGGCGATTATTTCTTGCGCAGCCAGGAGCAGGGTTTAAAACTAGTGCGTGGAATGATCCATGAATGGTTCGTCGGGGGTTGCCGAACCTTGCGCGACCGAGATGACAAAATCCGTCGTGATGATTTTTCCGTTTCGTTGAAATTGGGTAAAGATTTTATACTTTCCAGCTTTTGGGAATTGCATCATAAAATCCACAACACCGTCCTGTGGTTGGTTAGCGTTGGCTACCGGATGAGCGTGGATAAAATCAAGAGAGCTTTCGCGCAAAATAACGCTGTGTCCTAATGCGCCGAGATATTCTTCAAGATCACTCACTGGCTTGCCGTCTTGTTTAAGCGCAAAGGAAAGTTTTGTTTCTTGTCCCGAAACAGAGGGTTTGTCAGTTGTTAGTGTTACCTCATTACCTTCAAAGGCTTTTCTTATTTCTTCAGAGCCTGTCGCTTGCGGGTTATATTCTCCGCTTACCAAAACGTCATCAGCAATCGTTATTGTGAGAGGGTCGGCTCCATGGTTGGTATGATCGATCTGAGTACCGGTAGTCGCAAAATCAGCAAAAATACGGTATTCACCGCTCGCTGGGAAAGTTATGTCGTTTAAGGTGAATTCACCGGTCGTACTATTAAATTCCGGGTGTACGTGCTGGAAATAGGCCAAATCTTTGCGCACGATAATAACGTGCATCAGTTTAGTGTGGGTAATGGTAAAATCTTTGAGCGTATTTCCTTGATCATCGATAATTGAAAAAGAATATTTTGTTGCTTTATTCGGATCAATAGTTATATCTTCGGCATTCGATTGGACACAGTAGGAACGGTGGCTTTGGATTAATTGAGTGTCGGTTAGTGTTCCGTCGGGTGAACAAAATACTGTGTTTCGCCTATTGAGTAAAGTAGTATTGCGCGTCAGGGCAAACACGATGCCGCCACCTGCAACCACAGTGATCAGTCCAAGAATGAGAGGGGTGTTCTTCATAAATAAAAGATTAGAATGTGAGAATGAGTATGAGCGTTCCGCAGCTTGGTATAAATGAAATTTTACCATGTGTTGGACAAAAGTAAAGTCCGGAACTAAAAAATCTACGTAGAAAATAGTGTTAAAAATAATATATTGTTTAGGAATTTTTTTAAAGAGGAATTAATGCTATACTATAAAAATAGATATTTTTAAATATATGGTTAAAATCGCCAAGGTAGTTTTTGCCCTAGGAGTAGTTGCTGGTGCGGTCGGGTTAGCATTTCTGCGTCCAAGTCCTGCAGCAGAAAATCAAAGTGGTGCGGTGCTTCAGAACTTGCCTGAAATCAGCCTTCCTCAGCATCCAATGTCTATCGAGGTACTCCGGAATCGCGCGTATGAAGGAGGCGATTTTATTATTGAAAAAACGCTTTCGAAAGGGACTAATTACCACCAGTTTATTGCTTCCTATTTTTCAGACGGTTTAAAGGTTTACGGTTTACTTACTGTGCCAACGTCAGTTAAGCCAAAGAATGGATTTCCGGCTATTATTTTTGTGCATGGTTACATTCCGCCTAAAGAGTATTCGACTACCAAAAATTATGCTACCTATCAGGCAGTTTTGGCACGCAATGGTTTTGTAACCTTCAAACCGGATTTACGCGGACACGGGGACTCGGAAGGCGAGCCAGAAAGCGCTCATTTTTCTGAGGGCTACGTGGTTGATACGCTAGAGGCGATTGCCTACCTCAAAAAATATAACGCTGTTGATCCGAGTCGTATTGGGTATTGGGGCCATTCTAATGGGGGAGAGATTGGTTTGCGTTCACTCGTTATTTCAAAAGATATTAAGGCGGCTTCACTCTGGGCGGGGGTGGTGGGCAGTTTTCCGGATATGCTCGAAACGTATAATGCTAAAATTCCTTTTTTAAAAAATACCACGGATACACTTGTGATAGAAAATGGTTTGCCATCAACTAATCCAGATTTTTGGAATACGATTGATCCTTACACGTATCTCAGTAGTATCTCGAGTACTATTGAGCTACAACACGCTACGGGTGACGCAAGTGTGCCGGTTGAATTATCGCGTCGTTTGAATGAAGCGCTTGAAAAAGCTGGTAAACCCGTGACCTATTATGAGTATGCTGGCGACAATCATAATATGAGCAAAAACTTTAGCACTGCCTGGCAGCGCACCGTCGCTTTTTTTAAGAAAAATCTTTAATGTACTACTATGCAGTATCGTACCCCCACAATCATAGTCGGAGTATCCCTCGTCACGGCCCTTGTGGTTTGGCTGGCTTTTAGTTTTTTTGGCATCCAGGCACTGTGGAGCGATACCGTGGTTAATGAAACAGTACCGATCGCTACTGTGCCACAGCCTGACCTCGGTGCGGTACCGGTAGAAACTACGACGACTGTAGGTAGTAAGCCGATTGATAAGCCTGCAACCACTGTAGTACCGCCATCTGCTCCAAAGCCTCTTACAGTGCCAACCATGATTGCAGATGGTGTGTTTAATCAAGGTGACTCTACGTATACGATTCAAGGAAAAGCGATTGTTACTGAGAAGGATGGTGTTCGGACGCTTTCGCTTGCGGATTTTAATGTTACCAATGGGCCAGATCTATTCGTCTATTTAGTCTCCGCAGCAAATAGTGATAACAAAACAGTTAAAGACGCTGTCGGTGGAGATTCATTTGTAAATCTTGGCGTATTAAAGGGTAATAAGGGGAACCAGAATTATGTTCTCCCTCCGGAAGCCAAACTCGATTCAGATTCAGTCATCAGTATTTGGTGTCGACGGTTCTTCCGAAATTTTGGTGCGGCTGAATTAAAAGTGCTTGTTGAATAATGGTGGTTTAAAAAACACGGCCACTATGAGTCGTGTTTTTAATTAGTAGATGCTTTGTGGGTACAGGCAGTTAGTACTGCTGGGGGCGGGTTGTATATAGTTTCAGTAACGAGTATACTCTGAATGAAAGACGTTAGAATACGATTATTTGGTAATTCTTCAAAAACGTTTCTTTGCTCTCATTTTAGGGCTCTCACTTTATGCAAAAGAAAAAAATCATCATTATTGGTGCTGGATTTGGTGGTTTATCCGCAGCAGCCTTGCTTGCCCACAAGGGTTATGAGGTCCTAGTACTTGAAAAAAATGAACAGCCCGGTGGACGCGCCAGCGTGTATCGGGAGAGGGGATTCACCTTTGACATGGGCCCGTCATGGTACCTGATGCCCGATGTTTTTGACAAGTTTTTTGCGGAATTTGGTAAAAAATCCACCGATTTTTTTGATCTAAAGCGACTTGACCCGGCATATCGAATTTATCATGGCAAAAACGACTTTGTCGATGTTTCGGCTGATCTCAATAAAAATCTGCAGCTTTTTGAAGCCATAGAACCGGGATCTGCCGCCGCACTGACTCGCTACTTAGCGCAATCAAAGTATCAATACGACGTATCGATGAGTGATTTTTTGTACAAGGACTATACGTCGCTTATGGATTTTTTTAATCGCCGCATGTTGATGGAAGGTAGAAAATTACATGTATTTGAGACGCTTGATACCTACACCCGGCGCTACTTTAAAAGTGACAAGCTCCGAAAAATTTTGGAATATAGCATGGTTTTTTTGGGAGGAGCCCCTAAAAATACACCAGCCATTTACTCGCTCATGTCACACATTGATTTTAATCTCGGCGTATGGTACCCGTCGGGCGGCATTGGCACAGTCGTACAGGCAATAGAAAAACTAGCCTCATCCTATGGCGCGCGTTTTCAGTACAATTGTCCGGTGGAAAAAATTATTGTTACCGACCGACAAGCGCGTGGGGTGGTGGTAAACGGCGAAACGATTGAAGCGGATATCGTTATTTCGGGCGCAGACTACCAGCACACCGAAAACTCTTTGTTGGATGCGGGAAACCGAAGCTACTCCAAAAATTATTGGGAGCGGCGCACTCTCGCACCCTCAGCATTTATGCTGTATCTTGGGTACGATCGCAAAATATCTGGGCTTGAACATCACACCCTGTTCTTTGATAACGATTGGGTACGCCATTTTGACGCTATTTTTGAGCATCCTGAATGGCCCGAGCATCCATCCTATTATGTTTCCTGTGCTTCAAAAACTGATCCTACCATTGTTCCACCGGGGGGTGAAGCACTTGTTATTCTAGTGCCTATTGCCGCCGGGCTCGAAGACACCGAAGAAATTCGTGCTACGTATACTGAAAAGGTTTTGGTACACTTGGAAGAGTTGTTGGGGCAAAACCTGCACGATACGGTGGTGAAGAAAGTTTTTGCCTCGCGGGATTTTTCCACCCTGTTCAATGCCTACAAAGGTACCGCTCTTGGTTTGAGCCATACTCTTATGCAGACTGCTGTCTTCCGCCCGCGTCACCAGAGTAAAAAAGTCTCTAATCTGTACTATACCGGTCAGTATACCCATCCTGGCATTGGCATGCCTATGTGCCTCATTGCTTCTGGGCTCGTAGCTGAAGCTATTGAAAAAAAATATGGTTGACCAGACGATTTATCAAACCTTCAAAAAGGGGAGTAAAACTTTTTTTACGAGCAGCCTTTTTTTTCCGCGTGCGGTTCGTGAAGATGTTTTTATTTTCTACGCATTTGTTCGGGTCGCTGATGATTTGGTTGATAGTATACCGGCCAGGCTGACCGATTTTGCCTTATTTAAAAAACAGTATGCAGCTGCCTTGGCAGGTACGGTATCTGGCAACACGATCATTGATTCCTTTGTTGACCTCATGAATCGGCGGTCAATTCCCCCCGAGTGGATAGATTCATTTTTGCAGGCAATGACGAGCGACACGGAAAAGAAAACGTACGAGACACTTGCCGAACTCGAGGAGTATATCTATGGCTCAGCCGAAGTCATCGGTCTGGTTATGGCACGGCTCATGGACTTACCGCCCGAGTCGTATGCTACGGCTCAGCTTCTCGGCAAAGGCTTCCAGTATATTAATTTTATTCGTGATATTGCTGAGGATATTCAGCTTGGCCGCCAATATTTACCACTGGAAGTGCTTCGTCCGTTTGGTTTTGAACTATTAACCGAAAAGACTGCCAACTGTAAAGCATTGGATTTCGTTGCTTTAATTACCTGTGAATTGGCCCGCTACCGTGCTTGGCAGGCGGCAGGGGAAGCGGGTTTTGCGTTTATTCCCAAGCGTTCACGTCTGCCTATTAAAACCGCAGCAGATATGTATCGTTACACTGCTAACGTAATTGAAAATGATCCGTTTGTTATTTTTAGACAGAAAGTAAAGCCGAGCAAATCAAAAATTATATGGCAGTTATTCCTGAACACACTATGAACTCTTTCTATGCTGAGGCGGGCAACAAACTCCGGCCGTTTCTAAAAGATTTTTTTGACGAACAAATAAAAATATATCGTCCGGTAAACCGTTGGTCAAAGGACGCTTTGCAGCGGTTGTACGCTACAATTATAAAAGGTAAGATGGTGCGGGGTGGTATGGTGTTTTTAGCGTATCAACTTACCGGTAAAAGACCTGACGAAACATGTCTTCGTCTCGCGGCGGCGATAGAAATTGTCCACACAGCGCTTATAATACACGATGATATTATGGATTTAGACGAGCTCCGGCGCGGTGAGTCTACCCTGTATAAGCAGTATGAAACCTTCACCAGAAAGCATGCAGGTCATAATGCTGAGCATGTTGGTGAGTCGCTAGGTATCTGCGTTGGCGATGTCGCTATTTTTTTAAGTTTTAATCTTTTGTCCTCGCTTCCACAAACGAAGACGCCCGCACTTCAAGAGATTGTTGGTATATTTTCACAAGAAATTATAAAAGTTGGTTTTGCCCAAATGCAGGATGTATATTCGGGGGCAGTAAATCTCGTGCCCTCCCAGGCAGATATACTCCGTTTGTATTGTTATAAAACAGCGCGCTACACATTTTCATTGCCACTCATGCTTGGTGGTCTGGCAGCGGGTCAGGCGCCTGGCAACGTGCAGTCGCTAGAAAAATTTGGTGAACATCTTGGTATTATCTTCCAAATTAAAGATGATGAACTGGGTATGTTTGGCGACGAACAAAAGATCGGCAAACCGGTTGGCTCAGATATTCGTGAAGGCAAAAAAACACTCTA